>DDQB01000010.1:0-1731 GCA_002342505.1 Acidaminococcaceae bacterium UBA2453 | reverse complement strand
CATATTACGGAGGATTCATCCGCTGCTATGAGACTGGCTTATCTGGAGATCGCGCAGGCAATCGTGACAGATCACCCTCTGGGGATCGGTTGGTATAACTATCGATATATTTTTCCCGAGTATGATTTCTATTTTAAGAATCCGGATGTAATCATGTATCATTGCCACAACCTGTTTTTAAATGTGGCTGCAGAACTGGGGATTCCCGGTCTGATCCTGTTTGTATTGGTTTGGTGTTCATTGCTTTTTATGGCTTGGCGTCTGTATCGCAGAACGGGTTGTTCATGGATCAGAGCTTTTGCTGTCGGATATGTGCTGATGAGCGTTGGCCTGATTGTCGGCGGGGTCGGAGACCATATCCTGTTCAATGTCCGTATGGGAGTTTTATTCTGGTTGTTGAATACGCTCCTGGTTTTAATATGGAGCTTTAATAGTTATGTTTCTGAATAACGAAGCATATCTTTAGGTTTTTGCCTAAAAAAATGCAAAATATGTAAATTGCCTTGCAGTATTTTGCAAAAACTGCTAAAATTATTACAGTTTCTAGTCTGTCCGATATATAATTTGGCAGATGCGGAACCTGTTATTGAAAATATTGTAAAATAATCTTCAAAAGGGCTGTTTTTTTGGATATAAGAGTCGCAATTTGATTCTTTTTATGTTATAATATCCATGGATTTAAGTAAGCAAATCCTTGTTTCCGTAAATTTAGATAAGGGATTTGCGGAACCAAGTTTGTTTTACCCGCGGCTTGCCGCGGAAATTTTCTCATAATATTTTAAGGAGGAAGGTAATTATTATGGTAGGTTTTGAAGACATCAAAGATCGTGTTTGTGAATCAGTAGTTTGCAAATTTAAAACTGCTGAAGAAGCTGCTGATATGATTAAAGACGGTGACTGCCTCGGCGTCAGCGGCTTTACTCCGTCCGGCTATCCGAAGGCTGTGCCTCTGGCTCTGGCTGAAAAAGCAAAAAAGACTCCTTTCAAAGTTAATGTTTGGACCGGCGCGTCCGTAGGTCCGGAAATTGATGCTGCCATGGTTGAAGCTGGCTGCATGGACCGCCGCCTGCCTTATCAGACCAATGCAACCCTGCGTAAAGCTATCAACGCCGGCAAAGTTCGTTATGCCGACATTCATCTGTCCCATTTCGCACAGATGGCCCGTTACGGCTTCATGGCTGACCGTAAGAAAATTGATTTCGCTATCGTTGAAGTCTGCAAGATCAACGACCTGGGCGACGGCAAAGTTGGCCTGATCCCGACCACTTCCATGGGCAACAGCTCCTCTTACGTTGCTACTGCTCCGAAAGTAATCATAGAAGTTAACACCACCCAGCCGGTAGGCCTGGAAGGCATGCATGACTCCTATGTTCCGCTGGATCCTCCGAACCGTAAACCGATTCCTATTGAAAGACCGGAAGACCGCATCGGTACTCCGTATATCCCCTGCGATCTGGATAAGATCGTTGCTGTAGTTCCCTGCGACATCACCGATAAAGTTCGTCCGCTGGGCGAAATCGACGAAGACGCAAAACATATGGGCCAGAACCTGGTTAACTTCCTGAAGAACGAAGTTAAGGAAGGCCGTCTGCCGCAGAACCTGCTGCCGTTACAGTCTGGTGTTGGCTCCGTAGCCAATGCTGTTATTAACGGTCTGGTAAACTCCGACTTCAAAGATCTGACCGTTTATACCGAAGTTATCCAGGACGGCATGTTCGACCTGATCGACGC
>DDQB01000091.1 GCA_002342505.1 Acidaminococcaceae bacterium UBA2453 | reverse complement strand
CCCATGGCCATCAGATAGGAGATGGCCATCCATATCACCGACAAAATTATGGTGGGCAGTAATTTGGCCGGGTGACGGATAATGTCCATCACCCCCGCCTTTACCTGCGCGATCAGGGACGGCGCTTTTTTTGGCGGGGCGCCTTCCCCGGCGCGATTCGCCTGCGGCTGCGCATACCCCTGCTGTCCTCTGCTCTGCTGCGGATATCCTTGCTGCGGCTGCCGACGCCCCGGCTGGTTTTGTCCGGCCTGCGGCTGCGCGGTCACCGGCTGCCCGCAATACTTGCAAAAGCGCGCCCCGTCCGGCAACTGCCGGAAACAATTCTTACAGTACATAACTCACCTCATCTAACCAAATGTCTCGACACGCCATCTTTATAAATTAGTGGTCCTGAAACCTTTTGCTACAATCTTCAATGCATTTTCCTCTGAACCATACGCCTCCGTTACGAGTTTCTGGTATTGACCCGCGGACATTTCACCTCTTGCTACCTTATTGGCCCACTCGCCGATCTGCCTTGCCTCCTTGCTCAGTCCATCCTTCAGTCCGTTCTTCATGTTGACATCGTTTATGTTACTGATCACGTTATACTCTTTCGCAGTGGTACGAACACTTTCGTAATGGTTGCTGGCCGACTGCGACTCCAGATGTTGAATTTTCTTTCCAATCTCTGTCTTTTCGACCGCACTCAGGTTTGTGTCCGTCTTCAACTGTTCTCGCAGTTTCTGCGCCTCGGCAGATTGCTCATGATGCAGCTTTAAGGGTTTACCCTGTTTATTAATGGCCGTCTGCTCGTTAAACACGCCCGTGCCTTTCTCCGGCGTCCCATATTTCTCGGGATGCAATACTTTATTCACATCGCCCTTGCCGCTTCCCACATAGGCATCCGGGTTGCGGTAGCTTTCGTGGGTATCGCTGGGCCGCGTGCTCACATTCGTAAAGTCGCGCAACTGCTTCAACCGCAATGCCTCGTCGTATTCCGCTGCCGTCTGCGGATACCTGCCGTGTTCTGCCTTATAAACGGCCCTGGCCAGATGATGGTCGCCGTCTACCTGATTGAAATCCACCGACTGATTCTTGCCCGTCCCGCTGTAAACCTTTAGGTTCGGCGAAGTGTCCAAGTCGTGGGATGCGGCTCCGCCTGCCACTTTTAGTGAATCCTTGTTGGAAGTCGCATGAAAATCACCGATCTCGCTGGGTTTCAGGCCGGTGCTTTCCGCAATGGATTCATTACGGTATTGGAGCACCTTGTTCTCGTACTCCATATCCGCTTTGTTGTAGCGTTGCCGTAAATCGGTACCTGTCTCTCCCTGAAGCGCATTCATGCGGTCAATGGCAACTTTATTCTCACGTACTACCTTGTGCTGGGCCTCAAACTGCTGGGACAGCTTCTGGTACTCAGGATCATTCAGGTACGTTCTTGGGTTCGCTTTCTCCATTGCATCCATCTGCTGGCTGATGTTATTCAGCTTACGAACCTCATTCATGGACCGGACGCCCTGCACGTCTTCATTAATCCGCATCTTGACATCGGCATCGGACACCGGTGTATTGGTCTTATACAGGCCCTCTCCGGCCCGCCGTTCTGCAATACCTGTTTTCCGAATTCCATTAGTATCCAAGTCCATGTCCGTTTTCGTTTTGGAACCGCCAGTCCCCAGATTCAAATTTGTTTTCGTTCCTGAGCCGCCAATCTCCTGCCCCAAAGCTGTTCCCTGGCTCATCTCGCCCAGTTTGCTCATACCTTTGCCAACCGCGCCGGTTGCCGCGCCATAATAAGCCGCAGTATCAGTGTTTTCCATCACGTCCCGGCCATTATAAACATTATCATTTATCTGCTTGTAAACTTGGGCGCCGGCATTGCCGGTGATATGCCATCCGGCTTCCTCCAGCTTATTTGCACCCATATCCAAGCCTGTATCAATCGTTGCTTTAACAAACGCCGTTCCCATATCCTTATGAGTCACTGCCGCGTCCATCATGGTTTCACCGTAGTTGGTCGCGGCCGAATATGCATTGGCGAACGCCTGGTTATGTGTCAGCGTAGAATAGGCGTTAACCGATTGGTCTGCCACGAATTTAACCTCCTGAGCGGTCACTATACGGTTATCCCATTTAGCTGCCTCTTGTTCATGGTACCCGCCTTCCATATTGTCTTTAATTTGTTTCCTTTTTATGATATTTATTAAATCTTCTTTGCTAAGAGACTCGTCACCATAAGCGTATTGCCAGCGCATCTCATCAATATATTCATCTTTTACGTTCTGCGCCTCCATCTGCCGTAATTTTTCCTGCAGTTCAATGCTGGTCCGGGACAGTTGACTGTTGATCTTGCGTTGTTCTTCCAACCATGCGGCATTCTCCGCCGCCAGGCGGTCCCGCTCGGCCTGCTGGCGCACGTCTTCTTCAGCCCGATCCGCACGTATTTCCTGCTCGTGTTCCTTATACCACTTGGCTCCTTCCAGAACATCCTCCTGTGAAATCAGCCCTGGCTCTGCCATATGCCAGTTCCCATCATCATCCTGGTAGGTCAAGTCTTCTCCGGTTTCTGTCCGGGTCGGGATGTTGTAAGTACCGTCTTCATTAAGGGTATAAACCAGTTTTTCACCTGTGGGCGTTGTTATGTGGATACTACCGTCGTCTGCTACAGCCATATTGTCTGGAATATCTTTTGCGGACTCGTTTTGCATATTATCCGATGGTTCAGTCTGATCCTCCGCTTCGGTTCCGTTGTCCTGCTCATCCTCGGCATTGTCATCATCAACGGCGTCTTCGTAATCTTCCCCGGCATTGTCCTGTTCTTCACCAGACTCGTCCTGTTCTTCGCCTTCGTCCGGGCCGTAGCTTCCCTCATCCGGGCCGTAACCGCCCTCATCCGGGCCGTAGCCGCCCTCATCCGGGCCGTAGCCGCCCTCATCCGGGCCGTAGCCGCCCTCATCCGGACCATAGCCGCCCTCATCCGGGCCGTAGCCGCCACCTGTACCACCTGCTGCATTGCCCATTGCTCCACCGACTGCACCAGCAGCCCCCAGCAAGCCGCCTCCCAAGGCTGTTACCCCGGCCACAGCAGCTTTACCAGCATCCGATTCCGGCAGATTATCCTGTTCATATTCGTCAGAATCTGGGTTATAGCCCCGTTCCACACCGTTGTCAGTAATTCCCTTATTATCTGAACCTTCTGCCGGCAGTGTTAACTCCAACTCCTTTTCCTTATTATTTTGGACAGCGATTTCCTTATTATCCAATTTAGTTCCCTTGCGTAGTATTGTTTCATCGGGAATATTATACTTAGGGTTGCCGCGCAAGAATTGTTCTCCAGATATCGAAACCCTCCCCTTCGCATCCTTGGTAAATTTCACCCGGACATATCCCCAGTTTTCCGTAGCGCTTGCAGTTCCCGTAGCGGGGTCATACGTACACGCTATGCCGCCGATATATAATGTGTTCCCTTCAAACGATACCGCCACACCAACGGCATCCGTATTATAGATTCCGATAATCTCTTCCCTGGACGGCACCGCAGCCTCTGCCCCCCTGCAGGGAAATGAAAAAAGGGACAGCAAGACCCACAGCATACTCAAGATAGCCGTAATCACAAGCCTTGTCCGAAGCGCGTTAAGTTTCTTTGCCTGTCCCATATATAAATCGCTTACTACCATACTGTCCTTGTCCCCCAAAACGTTTAGCTCTTCTAACAGACGTCTTATGCTTGCGCCGGTTTTTTCTGCTGGCCCAGTACCGCCAGTAAAATACCCAGCATCAATACGGCGCTGCCTGCCGCCGCAAGCAGCAACGGCTGATGCAAAAAAGTCAGCGGCACGCTCAGCGCAAAACCGGCGGTGGCTCCCATCAGGCTGTTGCGCACCGCGCTGCTGGACGGCGAACGCCC
>DDQB01000054.1:5687-7985 GCA_002342505.1 Acidaminococcaceae bacterium UBA2453 | reverse complement strand
AAGGAGGAAAAACCGGAACCGAAGTCATCCATCCAGACCTTGAAGCCCGCCTCATGGAAGCGGCGGATTTGTTCTTTCAGGAAATCCGGGTCCATGCCCTGTACCGTTTCGGTAATTTCCACGGTGAGCAGTTCGGGCGGCATGCCCGCAGCTTTTACCCGGTCCGCGATTTCCCGGACCATATCGCACTGGACAAAATCGTAGCGGGAGATGTTCACAGAGAAATTGATCACCGGCTCGCCGGTATCCACTCTCGTCTGGTAATCGGCCAGCGCCAGTTCGACGATCCGGAGGTCCAGTTTATATAACAGCTTCGCTTCTTCCAGCTGGGGGATGAATTCCGCAGGGGATAAGAGCCCGTAGTTGGGATCGTTCCAGCGGGCCAGCGCTTCTTTTCCGCAGATCTGCCCGCTGGTGCTGCGGATGATGGACTGATAATAGACCTGGATATAATTCTCGCTGATAGCCTTGTCCAGATTGTCGATGATGTATTTTTTCCGCTCCAGCTTTTTGCGGAGCTCGTCCGTATAGAAACGGTAATAATCCACTTCGCCGTTGATGACTTCGTCGCAGGCCGCCTTGGCCAGATCGCAGGCCGCTACCGGGGAAAGTTTGGAATCCCCGATGTGGAAGATTCCCGCCTTGACCAGGATCTTGTCGTCTTTCCGCAGCTCCATAGCCGCGTCGTGGAAGGCCCGGATCTTTTCTTCCAGGCCTTCTGCTTCCGTCACTACGACGAAATGGTCGTCGGAAAAACGGAAGATGTAATTGTTATGGAAATGTTCCGTCAGAAGACGCGCCACGCTCTGCAAAATTTCATCGCCGGTGCTTACGCCGAAATTGATATTATAATATTTGAAGTTGGCGATATCAAAAAAGATCAGGGAGTGGTCCTTCGTACCGGTGCTGATCTCGGCCGTTTTCAGCATAATGTCGCTGCTTTCGATAAAACTGCGCATGCCGGGCAGGCCGGTGAGCTTGTCGATGTCAAAGTTCTGCCGCTTGGACTGGACATCTACAAGAAATACATAAAAGACCTCCCCGTGTTCCGGGTCCCGGAATAAGCGGCCGAATTCCACTACGGACTTGACCTTGCCGGTCCGGGTAATGACGCGGTAATAGAGATGGTCCAGATTATCATTCCCGGATTCCAGCTGCCGGCGGATGGAAGTCCTGGCGGCATGGATATCATCTGGGTGGACGAGGCCCTTAAAGTGCCCTTCGCTGAGTTCTAGAAACTGCTCCCCGGTTTCGCATTCAAATATTTTAAGCAGCTCCTTATTGGCATAGAGGAGTTCTTCCTCCCCATTGGAGCAGTAAACGAAAAAGGCGCCGGGAATATTGGACAGCCCGTTGGCCACGTACTGCCTGCCGAATTTGGGATTTAAAAATTCGCTGCTTCTTGCATTCTCCATATATTCTCCTCGCAGTCTGTATATATTTTCCGGACAACAAATGAAAAGAGTTTCTATTAATGTAACAATTATATAATATACAATTATAACATATAAATAGGAAAAATCGAATACATATTTCAGGGAAATTCATGGTTAAATTTGTTTGAGGTATTCCGGCCGGAATGATATAATGATTACAGAACGAATTACCGGGAGGTGTGGAGATGAAACGAATCGCGACAGGAATCATGACAGTCGCCTTACTGGCTGGGCTGTCCGTATGCAGCGCGGAGCCGGGCGGCGCCAGGGACGATGCCGATGTAATTTGCAGGGACGGAGTCTGCGAACTGGCTCCTGCAGCTTCCGCAGGCAGGGAACCGGACGGGCTGGCAGCCACAGCCAATCCGTACCAAAATGCAGTTCCGGATGTGGAAGGCAGGTGGGCCAGGGATGTGAACCTGGGGCCTCACGACGAGTTCGTCGCCGCCACATCGGACCCGCAGGCCGGCGTTGTATTTTTTGCGGGGAATCCGATCCGGAACTTTAAAGTGCTGGCGCTGGAATTCAAAGATATGAGCCCGGCGGGGAAACCGCTGTTCAATGTGCGGGAGCTGTATACAAAGGACGTGCTGCGCCCGGAACGGCCGCTGCTGGTGAAATTTTCATTCTTCGGTTCTATTCCCAATAACGGATTTTCCTATACGGATCCCATGGGAAAGACGCGGCAGTATTATATCAGTGAAAGCGGGAAGGACGGATCGCTTTTATTTGGCGAATTGTAAGGAAGTACGCGGGCTCGTCTGCGCAGCGCTTCGCAAGACAGGATTGGAAGGGAATCCGTGGAACCGGCGGATTCCCTTTTTTAAGGAAGTGCTGATTAAATGAGTTTGTACGATTGCCG
>DDQB01000054.1:3803-5574 GCA_002342505.1 Acidaminococcaceae bacterium UBA2453 | reverse complement strand
CGAATTAATCAGCACTTCCTTAATATGAATAACAGGGCGCGCCGGTTCATTCCTCTGTACGCCTGCCTGTGCGTTGCAAAAACGGCAGTAGCGCAAACAGGCTCATTTGATCGGCGCTTCCAAATACAATAATAAAAGGAATAGAGAACCTATGGAAACGCAATTTTCACGAACGGAAAAGTTGCTGGGAAAAGAAAATATAGTAAAGCTGGCGAAGGCCCGCGTCTGTATCTTCGGCGTGGGCGGCGTGGGCGGATATGCAGCGGAGGCTCTGGCCCGCTGCGGCGTGGGGCATCTGGAGCTGGTGGACCACGACGTGGTGGCCCTGTCTAACCTTAACCGGCAGATCATTGCTACCCATGAAACGATAGGGCAGTATAAAGTGGATGTGATGAAGCGGCGGATCCTGTCCGTCAATCCGGCGGCGGACGTGGTAACGCATGCCTGTTTCTATCTGCCGGAAACAAAGGAGCAGTTCGATTTTTTAAAATATGATTATGTGGTAGACGCTATTGATACAGTGGCGGGAAAGATCGCGCTGGCGATGCAGGCGGAAGCAAGCGGGACCCCCATTATCTGCAGCATGGGGGCGGGGAACAAGCTGGATCCCACAGCCTTCCGGGTGGCGGATATTTACGAAACCAGTGTCTGTCCCCTGGCGAAGGTGATGCGTAAAGAACTGAAGAAGCGCGGTATTCGGAAGCTGAAAGTGGTGTACTCGCGGGAGATTCCCCTCGAGCCGAAATATGAGGAAGCGGACACAGCGGTATGGGAGGCGCAGGCTGATTCTGTCGGCGATTCCGCAGAAAAAAAGCGGAACGAAACCGGAACCGGGCTGGCGTCGTACCGGCGCAGCTCTCCCGGCAGTGTTTCTTTCGTCCCGTCCGTGGTGGGACTGATCATTGCGGGGGAAGTGGTGAAAGACCTGACCGGACTTTCTTCCCATTATGCGTAAGGGAGGCCGCATCATCCGTGAGCGGCTGCGGCGCATGACGCCCCTATCTATGGAGACAGCGCCCGGCGTGTGCCTAAGGTCATGTTTTTGCGGCCAAGTTTTTTTAGAAGACCTTTTTCAGAGAGCGCATCTGTGCTATAATGGTTTGTAGTATGAATATGACTGACGATGCGTCTGATCATTAAACCGGAGGGAGAGGGATTGTTATGAAGAAGTGTCTGTTATTGCTGGCAATGTTGCTGTGCCTGGCGTCTTCCTGCTTTGCCGCGGAAGAGCGCACCACGAAGGATATATTTGCCGATGCGACCATTGCGAATGTGACCATTACCGGCGACCAGCTGCGGGTGCGCACCCACCCCGATCTGGACGGGTATATCATTAAGAAGCTGGACAAGGGGACCGTGTGCAAGTTCATGAACAAGGTGGACGATAAGAACGGGAAGGATTCCTGGATCTATATCATCATGGAAGACGGCACGGTCGGCTGGATCTTCGGCGCCTATGCGCAGATCGAAGGCACGGTGGAATAAATTTTCAGGGAAGCATCGATAAAGAGGCAGATGGATCCATCAGCGCTTCCGCAGATAGAAGGCAGAATCGTTCTGCACAAATTTTGTAATGTAACCGCATTGTTTACGGATCGCTGAAGGTAATACTATTTTTGAAAAGAGGGTTCAAGGATGAAACAATTAAAGAAAGTGATACTGGCCGGCGCATTGGGCGTACTGGCTCTGGCGCTGGCAGGTTGCGGCGGCGGAGAGAAAAAAGCGGATAACGCCAAACCGGACATGAACAAGCCGGTAATCGTGGGCGTCA
>DDQB01000054.1:0-3769 GCA_002342505.1 Acidaminococcaceae bacterium UBA2453 | reverse complement strand
AAAGAGTTCAGCGATTTTGTAACCCCCAACGCCGCACTGGCGGCCGGGGAGATCTGGGCCAACAGCTACCAGCATGAACCGTTCCTGAAAGCGACCATGAAAAAGGAACCGAAGTTTAAGCTGGCAAAAGCGTTCAATACGGCGCTGTTCCCCATCAACATCTATTCCAAAAAGCTGAAACCCGGCGACAAGATTCCCGACGGGGCCAAGATCGGCATCCCCAACGATCCTACGAACGGAGGCCGCAGCCTGTTACTGCTGGCCGCCAATAACCTGATCAAGGTAAAGGATCCGAAAGATATCACCACCACAGTGCAGGATATTACGGACAATCCTCATAAATTTGAAATCGTGGAACTGGAAGCGGCGGCCATCCCCCGCAGTCTGGACGACCTGACCTGCGCGGCCATCAACACTACCTATGCCCTGAATGCAGGACTGAACCCCGCAAAGGATCCCATCGTGAAGGAAACGGCGGATTCCCTGTATGTAAACATTGTGGCGGTACAGGAAAAAGACCTGAACGACCCGCGGCTGAAGCTGTTCCGGGAAGCCTATCAGTCCAAAGAGAACGGCGATTTTATCAAGACAAAATTCCCCGGTTCTGTGTACCTGGGATGGAAGGAATAAGAGAATAATGGATATCAGAAAACGGATTGATGTGTTTTGGCCTTATCTGCACGCCATTCCCGAACCTGCTTTCTGCGAAATAAAAACCTCCGCCTTTGTTGCGGAGGTTTTGCGTAAGTCAGGGTATGAGGTGCAGGAAAAAGTAGGCGGCACGACGGCGGTGGTTGGCGTGCTGGACAGCGGGCGGCCCGGACCGGTGGCGGCCCTTCGCAGCGATATGGACTGTCTCTTGTTCAAACAGGAAGACGGGACGGAAAAGGCCGTACACGCCTGCGGGCACGACGGACATATGACCACGGTGCTAACGGCGGCGGAGTGGCTGGCGGAAGAAGGTATTCCCTGCGGGAAACTGAAGATTCTGTTCCAGCCTGCGGAAGAGATCGGCAAAGGAGCCCTCGCCATGATCGATGCCGGGGTTGCAGACGATATAGATTATCTGTTCGGCCTCCATGTGATGCCCCAGGATATGGCAAGGGCAGGGGAGATCATTCCCCAGATCAGCTGGACGGCCTGTACGCTGATCGAAGCGGAAGTGCGCGGGAAAGCGGCCCACGGATCCCAGCCTCATTTGGGCATCAACGCCATTGACGTGGGCGCAGCTATTGTGAACGCAGTAAATGCGTTGCATTCGGATCCCCTTTTGGGCGGCAGCGTAAAGACTACGCGGTTCCAGGGTGGCAGCGGCTCCCTGAACGCCATCTGTGATAAAGTGAACCTGGGATTTGACCTGCGCAGCACCTCCAATGCGGAGATGCTGGAACTGCGGCGGAAGGTGCGCGATATCATCGCCAACACGGCGAAGGTGTACGGGGCGGAAGCAGACAGCCATATTACAGGGACCTGTCCGGCCGCGGAACCCGACGCATCCCTGCTGCCGCTGGTGCAGGAAGTCATTGTCTCTGTGCTGGGACAGAAAGCGCTGCTTCCGGTGAAGGCCATCACTGTAGGAGAAGATTTTAATTTCTTTAAACAGGAGCGGCCGCGGCTGAAGACAGTGGACATGGGCGTGGGCTGCGACCTGAAGCCCGGTTTACACGACCCGGCCATGACCTATGACCGGTATGCCCTGGAAGGCGCGGTGAAGGTGATGCATGAACTGGTACTGCGGGCGCTGCAGGAGCGGCCGTAAAGTTGAAGTTTTCATAATAATTGAAGTTTTCATAAAAACAAGATATAATGGTAGTGTAATGTCAGCGTTAGCATACGTTGGTATAATATTAGTACATTCCATACGGATGTTATGAGCGCCTGTACGTTGGTTCCATAAAGGAAAGAGGTTCAGTCCTGCCGGGTCTGAACGGCGTTTGCGTTAAAAAATGTATGATCCGAAAGTCTTTCGATAATTGTGAATTATGAATTCTATCCATAAAAAATTCACTTTTTTAATACTGATCTGCATCTGTATCAGTACCTGCTGTATAGGTTTTATGGCGTACTGGTATATTTCGCATTTCCAGACAGAGGATTCGGACCGGATCATGAGCATGACCTGCCGTCAGGAAGCGGATTCCCTGAACCGGCAGTTCACGGGGATTCATGACGCCATTAATATTTACGCGGACAGATCTCTTAAGCGGCTGCCATCTGCGGACAGCCTGCGGGATGAAGCCTTCCTTACCACATATGTGGGAGAAATGGAAGATTTCATGTCCGACATTGCCAGGAATATGGACTACATCGGAGCGTATTACATGCGCCTTGCTCCCGGGATAACGGCGGATGATAACAAAGCTGGATTCTATTACAGCAGAAGAGAGAACCGGAAGAGCCTGAGCAAAGAACCGTTGCCGGAAGTTACCCGATACGACCGTTTCGAGCTGGAAAGCGTCGGCTGGTTTTATCAGCCCAAGGCAGCGGCCATGCCTGTCTGGCTGAAACCCTATCATAATAAAAACGTGAATGCCCACATGATATCCTACGTGATACCGCTTTATAAGAACGAAAAATTTATCGGCGTCTGCGGCATGGATGTGGACTTTGACGCCATTATTGATGACATAAGCGGCATTAATCCGTATCGTACCGGCGCCACTGCCCTGTTCTCCGGCAAAGGCGAGGTTTATTACCATCCGGAATTTGCCCCGGGCACGCTGTTGACGGATTACAGCCCGGACCTGCAGGCCGTCATTGATGATATGCAGTTTTCCATCAGTGAAAACCAGAAAACGAACTATACGTACAAAGTGAAAGGCGCGGAAAAGAAACTGTCTTTCAGTCATCTAAAGAACGGGATGGTGCTGGCGCTTTCTGCGGAAACAAAGGAAATCAACGCGCCGCAGCGTATGCTGATGCGGGGCATTGCGCTCATAATGGTGACGCTGGCGTTGCTGGCCGTAGTGATTACGTATTTTATTTCACGCCGTATTACCAGGCCGTTACAAGTGCTGACGGAAGCAGCCGATGAAATTGCAGCAGGCAACCTGGACGTAACGTTACCGGAACCCGGTAACGATGAGGTGGGGATCCTGGCGAGAAGCTTTGGCATTGCAGTAGAACGTCAGAGGGATTTTATTGCGGGGATACAGAATGAAGCCTTTAAGGATCCCCTGACCCATGTAAAGAACAAAGCGGCCTATGAGGTGGAAAAAGAACGCCTGGCGCGGGATATGCGGATGGGCGCGGCAAGGTATGCCTTGCTGATGGTGGACATCAACGACCTGAAAAAGATGAATGACAGTTATGGGCATGAGCACGGGGATTTGTACCTGATGAACTGTTCTGAGGCAATCTGCCGCGTCTTCCGGCACAGCCCGGTGTACCGCATAGGCGGGGATGAATTTTTAGTGCTGCTGGAAAACAGCGATTATAACCACAGGGATGAACGTATCGGAGAGCTGGTCCGTTGTATCAAAGAAAACCAGATAGAAAAAGAGGCGTGGAAACGGATTTCGTTTGCATGGGGCCTCGGTATATACCAGCCTTCAGACGAGCTCCCGGACGATGTGTTCCATCGCGCGGATCAGGCGATGTATGCGCATAAGCGGAGCATGAAAGTCGGAAGGTGAAATTGTAATTTGTGTGGCCCGGGCGGCACCGCCTTCATAAGGCGTCGCAAACGCTTCGGTGCGTAATCGCTCGCAGTGCCGCAAGCGGCACATAGCGATGACGCCTGCGGTTCACAACACTTGGTTCTGTTGCA
>DDQB01000025.1:2166-7587 GCA_002342505.1 Acidaminococcaceae bacterium UBA2453 | reverse complement strand
GAATCGTTGACGGGTTTGCGATGCCTTTCCCGGCAGCATCACCCGGGCTTATAAATTCTTATTTTTGACAAATTTGTAAACTCTTCAGAAATACAAAAATTTCATTTGACTTTTTGACTTTATGCATTATAATAAAAGCAGGCAATAGAAAAGAGTTCCCGTTTCAGGGAACTCTTGCACCTGCCTTTTATTTTGGGCAGGAGTTAGCAGTCGGCTGAAGAGAGTGCTAACAACCATGCTGCTTGAATGATCATTAATACAAACAGAAGCGCCGGGACGAATCCCGGAAGGGGTCCCCTTCGACGAACGCAGTGAGGAGGGGGAAGGAGGGATTGAACCGGCGCAAAAGTTTTATTTAATTATTATCATTTAAAGATTGCCGTTCCTAAAAGAATGACTGCGATGATTGCCAGTAAGGTTATGTTGTACTTGCGCATCTGCTCCAGATGGTGGCTGCTCACCGTTTCATTCAGCATGTTATAGCAACGCTGCAGCACCTGCATCTTCAACTCGATGTTTTCCTGCCACACGGAAGCTTTCAGTAATTTCATGTAGCGCGTGTACACCTTGGCGTAGAAAATATCTTCTGTTACCAGCAGCGAGTTGGTGATGTTGCTGGTGAGGCTGCTGACATCGGCCATAGTTTCCAGCAGTTCATCGCGGATGTTGCGGAGCACATCCATGTCTTTCATGTTTTCCTTATCTTCGATTACATCGTAGGTCTTGTCAATGGCATGGTTCAGGAAATTGTCATAATAGCGCAGCTCCAGGTACTGGGCATTGGCAAACTCCAGCAGATCGGGGATATCCATAATTCCGGTGGGATCGTAGACCACGGCGCTGTCCCAGGCCAGCCAGGCTTCATCCTCTGCGTAGGAGAAATGATTGGCCAGCGCGGATTCCCGGGTCTCTTCATTGACGGGGTTGGGGTCTTTCAGCAGGAAAGGCACGATATCCCAGTCGGCGGGAATGGGATCCTGGAAATAATACACTACAAAATCTTCGTCAAAGCCGGAAATATTCGGATTGGTGCAGGCAGGCCCGATGGTCTCCATGGTGGCGTTCAGGAAGCGACGGAACTCTTCATCCGGCAGGTCTTCTACCGCCAGCACCAGGTTCAGGTATTCCTGATAGGTAATGTCTTCTTCCGGCGGGATGTTGAAGAGGATGCAGATAACACCCAGGTCCTGGATGCGGGCTTTCACTTCAACCAGGTATTCCACACCGCCGATGGTCATCTCATGGAAGCCAAGCTCCACCAGCACGGGTGGATCGTGGAAGGTGATGGATTTTGTGGAAATGCGGTCAAGGCGCAGACGGGAAGAAATTTTGTTGCGGCTGTGCCACAGGGCCTGCACCTGATCCAGATTGATCTCGTCGGCTACGTCGAATAATCGGTAGGCGATGACATTAGTTCTCATGATAACCTCACTTAAAAATTTGTGTATTGTCCGCTGATGCCGCTTTCATAGCGCGGCGCCAACGCTCAGTCAAACCGTGCTGCAACCTGTGCGCGTCTCTAATTCAGGCGGCATCAACGGACAAATATCTACTATAAACATATAGCTTTTTTTTGATTTTGTAAAGTAAAATTGTTAATTTTAATGTTCCTGCCTGTGCGGGAAGGTTTTGCAGAAGGAGTGATACAGTATGAACGAAAACTATATGGATGAAGTAAAGGCCGTCATTGAAGCGGCGCAGCAGCAGGCTCTGATGAATTACAATCAGGAAGTGACCAGCGCGCATCTGTTGCTGGCTCTTTGTAACGATGAGTTCTTCAAGTTTTTGCTGCAGACATTTAAAGTGGATGAAAACACTTTTGCCAATGAAGCAAGGGCGTTGGTCAGCCGTATTCCTTCTGTGAAAGGACAGGACCGGCAGCTGCTCATGAGCACGGACTTTGCCCGCGTCAACGGGGTGATGCTGCGCAAGGCAGGGCAGGGGAACGTGACTATCGGCCATCTGGCCTCCGCTCTTGCCAGCGACGGCAGCAACGATGTAACGGCTCTGTTTAAAAAGTATGGCATTGACAGCAGCAAAATCGAAAAGCTGTACGAGCATTACCTCAACAGCTCGGCCAATGACGAAAGTAAGAAGACACTGGAAAAATTCGGGCAGGATCTGACGGCCCGGGCCCGGCAGGGCAAGCTGGATCCGGTCATCGGCCGTGATGATGAAATCCGCAGGACCATTGAGATCCTGAGCCGCCGGAAGAAGAATAACCCGGTACTCATCGGTGAGCCTGGTGTTGGCAAGACTGCCATTGTGGAAGGACTGGCCCGTCGTATCGTGGCAGGCGATGTACCCGAAAGCCTGAAGAATAAAACTCTGTATGCGCTGGATCTGGCTGCCCTGGTGGCCGGCGCCAAATACCGCGGCGAGTTTGAAGAGAGACTGAAGAAAGTGCTGAAGGCTGTGGCTGACAGTGCCGGGCAGATCATCATGTTCATTGACGAACTGCACACTGTGGTAGGTGCAGGCGCGGCAGAAGGCTCCATGGATGCCGGCAACATACTGAAACCCATGCTGGCCCGGGGCGAACTGCGCTGCATCGGCGCCACTACATTAAATGAATACCATAAATATATTGAAAAGGACAGCGCCCTGGAGCGCCGGTTCCAGCCTGTCATGGTCAACGAGCCAAGCGTGGAAGATACCATTTCTATTCTCCGCGGCCTGAAGGAAAGCTATGAAAACCATCACGGCGTGCGGATCAAGGACGCTTCTCTGGTAGCTGCGGCAGTGATGAGCCAGCGGTACATCAACGACCGGTTCCTGCCGGATAAGGCCATTGACCTGGTGGATGAAGCGGCGGCCCGGCTCCGTACGGAAATTGATTCTTCTCCTACGGAGATTGATGAAAGCAAGCGTAAGATTCTGCAGCTGGAAATTGAAGAGCAGGCCCTGAAAAAAGAAGAAGACCCGGCATCGGCGGATCGTCTGGTGAAGCTGCAGGAGCAGCTGGCCAAACTGCGGGAAGAAAACGCAGCCCTGATCAAGCGCTGGGACGATGAAAAGGCCAGCATTGTAAAAGTCCGTGAAGTGAAGAAGGAAATCGGCGCCGTAAAGCAGGAGATGGAACAGGCCGAGCGGGATTATGACCTGAACAAGCTGGCGGAACTGAAGTACGGCCGCCTGCCGGAACTGCAGAAACAGCTACAGGCCCTGGAAAACCAGACTGTCGGCGAAAACGCGCTGCTGAAGGAAGAAGTGGATGAAGAAGACATTGCCCGTGTAGTGAGCACATGGACAGGAATCCCGGTGCAGCGGCTGGGAACCGGTGAAAGGGAAAAGCTGGTTCATCTGGAAGAAACGTTACATGAGCATGTGGTGGGACAGGATGAAGCGGTGAAGGCTGTGGCGGATGCGGTGATCCGCGCCCGTGCGGGCATCAAGGATCCTAATCGTCCTATCGGTTCCTTTATCTTCCTGGGGCCTACCGGCGTAGGCAAGACGGAACTGGCCAAAACTCTGGCGGAAGTTTTGTTTGATGATGCGAAGAACATGATCCGCATCGACATGAGCGAATACATGGAGAAACATACTGTGTCCCGCCTCATCGGCGCGCCTCCCGGTTATGTGGGGTATGACGAAGGCGGCCAGCTGACGGAAGCGGTACGGCGTCACCCTTATTCCGTTATTTTGTTTGATGAAATTGAAAAGGCGCACCCGGATGTATTCAATGCGCTGCTGCAGGTACTGGACGACGGACGGCTCACGGATGGGCAGGGACGCAGCGTGGACTTTAAAAACACGCTGATCATTATGACCAGTAACATTGGCAGCCAGCGGATCATGGAAGCTAAGGAAGCGTTGGACAGCGAAGCGGTGCGACAGCTGCTGCTGACAAGATTCCGTCCGGAATTCCTGAACCGCGTGGATGATATTGTAACCTTTAAGGCGCTGCAGCCGGAACAGATCAAAGACATTGTCAAGCTGATTCTGAAAGAATTGGGCGACAGGGTGCACAAGCAGCTGGATATGAATCTGAGCTGCACGGAGGAAGCGGCGGCTCTCCTGGCAAAAGAGGGCTTCGACCCGCAGTTCGGCGCCCGTCCGTTAAAACGTCTTATTGTCCACAGCGTAGAAAATGTTTTATCCAAAAAGATCGTCAACGGCGAGATCAAATCCGGAGACAGTGTGGAAATTTATGTAAACAACGGAAATATTGACGTGAAGTGATTGGCTGGCTGACTGCAAAAAATTGCAGAAATAAAATTTTGAAAAAAGTTTTTGCAGGACAAAAAGCTGAAAAATTTATACTCAGACCTCTTTCTATGGCGGAAAGAGGTCTTTTTTGTGGCATTTTTTTAAAATATTCGCGTCAACAGTTTATCGCGTTGTCACTTTATGATACAATAATATGAAATGATTTGAAAAAATAGAAACGATGGAATTTTAACGAAAGACATGGAAACGAAAAATAGAAACGAAAGACATAGAAAGAAAAAAAATAAAGTCATTTCAAAAAATATTTTTGCGTTGATAACATTAAGGCAACGGATGCAAAAAAAATTTTTAAATCAGTGATTCCTTAACTTAGATGAAATGTCAGGAGGTTTTTGATCATGGGAAAAATGAAAAAAGTTTTAGCTGCAGGTGTTGTTTGTTACGTAGCTTATAAACTGGGACAAAAATATTTGAAAGAAAAAAATATGACCGCGGAAGACATTTTTGATTCCATGAAGAAAAAAGCGGAAAATTTTGCAAAGCAGGCGACCGGCGCAGTTCCCTCAACGAAAGATGATGAGACCGACGAGCATAAGGTGTACGCTTTCGGAAAAGAAAAACGGATCGGCATGGTGCATCTGGCCGACGGCGTAACGGGCCTGTATGACAACAAGAAAAATTATCCCATTGAAAAACGGGTAAAGACGTACAGTGAAGACGAAGGTAAGCTGTACGTGTACAGTGATGCGGCGGATTACGTCATTACGGATGAACCGTTCTTCATGAACGTGTACGTAAAAGACAAAGAGAAAACGGAAGCCATTGCCATTGCTTTAGGAAAAGAATACGCGGCGGATGAAATTGCTGTGTACAATTACGGTTCCAGCAAAAAATTTGACGCACAGGGAATGGCTGCCGAAGCGGAAGCAGAAAAAGTAGCGGCAGAACAGGCCGAAGCCAAAGCTAAAGAAGCGGAACTGAAAACAAAAGAGGAAGCGGCCCGGGCGGAAGCTGCTGCAAAAGAAGCAGAGGCAAAGGCGGAAGCCGCAGCAGAAGAAGTGAAAGAAACCGTGGAAGAGGCTGCTGAAGACGTAAAGGCTGCGGCTGAAGAAGTGATTGAGGAAGCAAAAGCGTAAAATAGAATTTATAGGCCCGGTTTATGCTGCAGGGAAAGGCATAACTTTGTGCAAAATTATAATGCCCGGGCTGATGCCGCCTGAATAAGCGTCGCACTCCCGCAGGGCGCGAGGA
>DDQB01000025.1:0-2095 GCA_002342505.1 Acidaminococcaceae bacterium UBA2453 | reverse complement strand
GCGACGCCTTATGAAGGCGGCATTAGCCGGGCAGGCGAACGTACAAACTTCAATTTCAATTTGGGGACGGAGAACACTATGCTTGGAATTGGCTGCGATCTGGCAGATGTGGAACGGATCGGAAAAGCAATAGAGAGAAACGGTTTTAAAGAACGCGTCTATACGCCGGAAGAAATTTCATACTGCACTGCTTCGTCAGGAAAAGATAAAGTGCAGAGCTATGCAGCGCGGTTCGCAGCCAAAGAAGCTTTTTTAAAAGCTATTGGCACCGGCCTTCGGGGCGGTGAACTTACGGAGATTTCCGTCGTCAACGATGATCTGGGCAAACCGGAACTGAAAGTGACTGGCTACTTCGCATCGTATATTGAAAAGATGGGCGTAACGAAAATCCATCTGACGCTGAGCCATACGGCGACAACAGCGATGGCGGTAGTGGCGCTGGAATAAATTTCAATTTGACAGGAGGCGTACCTATGCAGATTTTACTTGCCGAAGAAATGCGGGCGCTGGACCGCGCTGCGGAAGAAGAAATCGGTATTCCCGGTCTCGTACTGATGGAAAACGCAGGCCGCGCAGTGGCAGACGCAGCGGAAAAACTGCTGGGAAACTGCTGTCATAAAAAAATCGTCATCTTTGCCGGTAAAGGAAATAACGGCGGCGACGGTAGCGGCGCAGGGCGCTGGCTTCATAACCGGGGCGCCGAAGTGACTCTGGTTCTGGCCGGGGCGGCGGAAGAACTGTCCGGCAGCGCGGCGGATGAGTTGCAGTATTTTATTGCCTGCGGACTGCCGGTGTTGGAAATAGAAGATTATGAAGAAGAAAATCTGTTTGCGGAGATCGAAAACCGGGCGCTGCAGGCAGATTTAATTGTTGACGCATTATTGGGAACCGGCTTTTCCGGGGCGATGCGTCCGTTGTTCCGTCGTCTGTGTCAATGTATCAACCGGGTACGGGCCGGAGCAGATGCCGGGAAAGTTTTAGCTGTGGATATTCCTACCGGCGTCAATGCGGATACTGGCGCGGCCGATCCGTATGCGGTACGGGCTGACGCGACGATCACCATGGCGTTGCCAAAGCTGGGGCTGTATCTTTATCCGGGGGCGTCGTATGCCGGTGAGATACAGGTCGCGGATATCGGGATGCCTGCATTGTTATTGCAAAAGGCGGACAGCAGCCGGATCCTCGTGACGCGGGAACTGGTAAAAAGCATGTTGCCCGAGCGTCCGAAAAATGCGCATAAAGGCAGCGTAGGGCGAGTGGTCGTAGCTGCCGGTTCCTGCGGTTATACAGGCGCCGCGGCGCTGAGCAGTTTTGCGGCAGTGAAAAGCGGGGCCGGTCTGGTCACGCTGCTGACCCCGGAAAATGCCAGAGAAATATTGGCCGTGAAATTAACGGAAGTTATGGTGAAGGGACTGCCGGTACAAAATTTGCAGCCCATGCGGGACGAAGCGCTGGAATTAATTTCCGAAGCGTTGGAAAAAGCGGATGTGCTGGCCATCGGTCCGGGATTTGGTACTGCCGAAGAAACGGGAACCCTGATACGGGAAGTTTTGGTCGTTGCCAATGTGCCCTGTGTGATCGATGCGGATGCAATTACGGCGTTGCAGGATCACACGGAACTGCTTTCCCATATGCTGGCGGAAAAAGTGCTGACGCCCCATCCGGGCGAGATGGCACGGATTACCGGGATGAAGATTGCAGAGATTGAAAAGAACCGTGTGGAAGTCGCCCGCGCATACGCAGAAAAATGGCAGGCAGTCTTGGTATTGAAAGGAACTCCTACGGTGATTGCGTTACCGGACGGAACTGCGTATCTTAACAATAACGGAACGCCGGCCATGGCTACCGGCGGCAGCGGCGATGTATTGACCGGTTTAATTGCGGCGCTGATCGGACAGGGGCTTCCGGCAGCCGACGCGGCGGTAGCCGGCGTGTATTTGCACGGACTGGCAGGGGAACTGGCGGCGAACGGATGCGTAGGCATGGCCGCTTCAGAACTGTTGGAAAAGATTCCGGAAGCCAGGAAGAAGGTATGTGAACAAAATTAGAATTTATGTGCCCGGTTTATGCTGCAGGGAAAGGCATCGCAAACCCG
>DDQB01000008.1 GCA_002342505.1 Acidaminococcaceae bacterium UBA2453 | reverse complement strand
CAAGATGTTTTTTATGAAAAAACAACGATTTATTTGTTTGATATTTTGCTGTTTTGTGTTAAAATTACAGCACATACTTAAATCAGAGGGGAATGTTGATCATGTCTATACAGTTGATGATCGTAGTTTTGTATGTAATTCTGCTCTTCGCCATTTCGTTTTATGTAAAACGCAGGGCAGAGGTCAGCGCTACGGAGTATCAGTTTGCCGGGCGAAAGTTCGGCCCGCTGCTGATTGCCGTCAGCGTAACCGGCATGGCGGTGGGGGCAGCGTCTACGGTTGGCGTAGCGGAAAGCGCTACACGGATCGGCCTTTCTGCCGGCTGGTATAACGGCGCCTGGTCCATCGGGGCCATCTTTATGGGACTGGTAGCGGCGGGCAAGTACCGCACACTGGAATGCACTACGGTGCCGGAGCTGTTTGAGCGCTGCTACGATAAAAAGGCGCGGATCATCAGCGTCATCGGGCTGGCCATTATTTTATCCTGTATCACCTCATTGCAGTATGTGGCGGGCGGATCCATCCTTTCCACCCTGATGCCGGACGTTTTCACCATGAAGACCGGCATGATCACCAGCGCGGTGGTGTTCATCGGTATCACGGTCATCGGGGGGATGTGGTCATCCGGCCTGTCCAGTGTGCTCAGCGTACTGATCATTTACTTAGGCATTATTTTCTGTGTATTTAAGGTGCTGGTCCGGGATGGCGGAATGGCGGGTATTGTAGCGAAACTGCCGCCCATGCCTTTTGACTGGGCGGATCCTTTCGGCGGCCTGACCATGGCCATGCTGATGGGATGGATCATCGTGATGATGACCCAGACGGTAAGCGGCGCACCGGTGCAAATTGCGACCAGCGCAAAATCGGAGAGTGCGGCAAGGAACGGGTTTATCCTGGGCGGCCTGATCATTTTCCCCATCGGCTTTCTTTCCGCAGTCTTAGGTATGGCGGCCAAAGCCCAGTACCCGGATATCAATCCCACACTGGCGCTGCCAAAGATCATCATGAGCCTGGATCCTTTTTCTTCCGGCATCACGCTGGCGGCTCTGTGGGCTGCGGACGTTTCCACGGCCTGTACCATTTTGTTAGGCGCGGGCACGCTGATCGCCCAGGATATTTACAAACGGTTCTTTAATCCGGATATTACACCGGAGAGTTATATGAAGTCCAGTCGTTTCATTATTTTTGCGGTAGGTCTGGTGACGCTGTGGATGGCCTTCAACGCGGTGGGCATCGTCAAGATGATGCTGTTGGGGCTGAGTTTGACCACAGCCTTTACGCTGGTCTTTCTGGCCACCATATTCGCGCCGGATCTGTGCCGTCGCAACACGGCCTTTTACACTACGTTGGTGGGCCTGGTGGGCCTGCTGGCCTGGCAGTTGTTCCCTTCTGTCCGTGTGCTGCCGCATCCCATTTACTTTGAATGGATCATCTGCACCGTTACATTACTTTCGGTTCGCCTTGTTGACAAGGAACCCATTACGCCGCCGGCCTTGAAGAAGGATATAGAATAACACATAAAAAATAGCAGCAGGTTACGTTTTGTAATCTGCTGCTGTATTTTTTTATTCACCATATTTCATCATATGGTATGGAAATATTATATGGAAGATTGGGGCGCTTCACTGTTTGCTTCCGTTGTTTCATTTGTCATTTCGTTTACCGGTTCATTTGTTGTTTCATTTGTCATTTCATTTACCCGTTCATTTGTCGTTTCATTTAAAAAACGCAGTTTGCTTTTAAAGCTTTGCACCTTATTGTTTTCGTTCTCGTCCTTGTTCGCTGCGGCCTCTTTTGCCTCTTTCTCTTTTTCCTTTTCTGCCAGCAAAATGGCGTCGGCCCGGTCTTTTATTTTGGCGACGCGGTCTGTCCAGGCAAACAGGTCGGGCAGGTCATAATCCCCGTCGTGGCCGTAGCCCCAGGGAACTTTAAAGTCTACTGCTTTGCCGTTGTTCTTCAGTTTCAGCGCCAGTATGGCCGGGATGGCAAGCGCCGTATCCCGGTCCAGCGCGCCGTGCCGGATGCGCCAGTTGGGAGCAGTTTGTACATTTTCGAGACCGATGAAATACATGGGGTTCATCATCCGGATGACTTGCCAATTCGCCATGTACTGCGACAGGTCCAGTTTGTCCTTTTCCATCTGTTCGAGCAGGTTTGCTTTCTGCAGCCGCCGTTTTTCGACCACCGTGGGAGCTTTCCGCAATTCTTCGGCCCGTTCTTTAGCCGCTTCTTCTTCCTCTTCCAGTTTGGGAGCGGTCACGAAAGCGCTGTGCTCCAGTGCGTAACGGGTAAAATGTTTGCTGGCGATATCGTATGTGCCGAATTCGTTGTTCTCGCCGCTGCTCATATCAAAGGCATCGAATGCAGGGACTCCTTTCAGTCGTTTTACCGTTCTGACATAGGAAGGGAGGTCCATCTTGACGACCCGATTGTCCTGAATGTGAAGCCAGGGAGTTTTTGTTATGGTTTCCCCGGTATCGATGGCTTCCTGGGCGGAAGCGACGTATAAGGATTCAATATATTCGCGGAACAGTCCGTCTCCGTCCGGGGCAAGATTCAGCCGGTTACCCAGAGAATCCCGCAGGTTCAGGGAATTCAGGTATTCGGAGAAGTTTTCTTTCAGTTCGGAAGAGATTTCTTTCTGCTCCGGGGTAATGGCAGTCCCGGTTTTGGCTTCGGCCGGCGCGTTAAGCGGACGATCCTTCACTTCGTCAGCAGGGGCTGCGCCGCCTCCATCAGGCTTTTTTCGCCTGCCTTGCATGTTGTTATAATAAGCGTCGGCGGTATGGAACATCCATTCGTAGGCCATGTCCGCGTTTTCCAGATTGGTGATGGGGCAGTAGGCCATTACGGCGAAAACATCGTCCCGCTCCTTGGCGGCGCCGATTTCCTTCAGATAGGGTTCATATTCCGCTGCGTTTCCCGTAGCGCCTGCCAGGGCGGCTAATGCGCCTCCGGCGCTGGTACCGCTGACGATGATTTTTTCCGTATCGCCGGCGGGGATACGTCCTTCTTTCCGGTTTTTCCTTACAAACCGGATGGCGGCTTTATAATCCACGATAAGGGCCGGAGCCTTGCCTGTCTCGTAGCCGTTCCGGTGTTTCAGCGAACGGCCCCGGATGGCGGGGGATACGACTACATACCCGTTACTTAACGCATAAAGCGCGCTGTTGGCGCCACCGTGACGGGATTCTTCCTGCGGCTCCACGATCAGCCCGGGCATATAGCCGCCTACGCCGTTAGGCATAAAGACTGGAGCGGTCTCCGCCGTAAAGCCATTGATGGTCCCGCCGTTAAAATAGGCTTCGGGAATATATACGCTCAGCATCTGGCTTTCCGCATCGTAGGGTTTCTTTGCATATACAAGGTGTTCATACGCGCGGAAGGTAACCGTTTCGCCGTTGGCGTTCATCGTCTTTTTGGTGAAGTCGTCCGGATTAAAGACGATGCTATATTCCTGTCGGTCAGCAAATGCTTTGGCAAATGCTTTTTCCTTTTCTTCTTTTTCTTTTGCCCTGTTTTTGAAGAATGCCTCACGTTCCCGTTGCAGGATCCGCATGTCCTTATCCAGCTGGTCCACTTCCCGCCACTCTTCCCTGGTCAGGGACGTTTCGCTCTGGTATGGCACTTCGGTTCCGGGGATCCCTTCGCCTTCTTTCAGGAATTCGTTGACGATGGGTTTGGATTCGGCGGAATGGTCGATCCCGACCTGCTGGTCCGGACCTGCGACTGTCGCATCCGCTGTGCCTGCCGGTGTCGCGTCTGATGGTGTTGCGACAGTCTGGCTGGATTCCGCTGTGCCTGTTTGCGTTACGTCGGGCTGGGCTGCCGTATTATCTGTACCTGGCGTCGCTTTGCCTTGCAGCAACTCCTGCGCCGTCGTTTGTTCCTTTGAAATCGCTGGTTTTTGCGTAGACACAGTTTCCTGTGCGATGGTTTCGTCGCTTTTTGCGACCGCTTCTGCAAAAACGGGAGCGGCAGTTACAGCTCCCTGCAGCAGGGAAGCGACGATGGCTGCAGCCAGACAGTGTTTAGTCAAATATGATTTAAAAAACATGATAGGTACTCCTTGAATGTTTTGAAAAGAACAGTTTAAGGAAGTGCTGATTAAATGAGTT
>DDQB01000074.1:3070-3216 GCA_002342505.1 Acidaminococcaceae bacterium UBA2453 | reverse complement strand
TTGGGAGCGAAGCCGCCTTCGTCGCCCAGGCCGGTGCTGAGGCCTTTATCTTTCAGGATACCTTTCAGGGCATGATAAATCTCCACGTTCATGCGCAGGCACTCGCTGAAGTTGGCAGCGCCTACCGGCATGATCATGAATTCCTG
>DDQB01000074.1:1516-2971 GCA_002342505.1 Acidaminococcaceae bacterium UBA2453 | reverse complement strand
TTGGCAGCCGCTTTGGCTACCGCCATGGAAACGCCTAAGATTGCGTTGGCGCCTAATTTTGCTTTGTTGGGAGTTTCATCCAGACGGATCAGCAGTTCGTCTATTTCAATCTGGCGAGTCGCGTCCAGGCCGATCAGCGCGTCCGCAATCACGTCGTTAACATTTTCTACCGCTTTGATAACGCCTTTGCCTACATAACGGCGTTTATCTCCGTCCCGCAGTTCAACGGCTTCATGTACGCCGGTGGAAGCGCCGGAGGGAACCGCAGCGCGACCCATGGTACCGTCTTCCAGTACAACTTCCACTTCAACCGTCGGATTTCCGCGGGAATCCAGAATTTCGCGGGCATAAACCTGAGTAATAATAGACATAATCAATCACCTTTTCCTTTCGATTATCTTTATAAAAATTTTATAAAACATTTTTTCATTTTTTTATAAAACGATAATGCAAGCGCTTTACTATTTACCCGATCAAGCTTTTTCCTGTCATGGCTTCCGGCTGCGGGATATGTAAAAATTGCAGCAGCGTCGGCGCAATGTCGGCCAGACGGCCTTCATGCAGTTTGCACGGTTCTTTGCTGATGACGATAAACGGAACTTTATTTGTGGTATGGGCCGTACAGGGAGTCCCGTCTTCGTTCTGCATTTTTTCCAGGTTTCCGTGATCTGCCGTAATACAGATCACACCGTTCAGCGACTGAATCTTTTCCACGATCCTGCCGGCGCAGGCATCAATCGTTTCCATGGCTTTTACCGCCGCTTCCATAATACCGGTATGCCCTACCATATCCGGATTGGCAAAGTTCAGGATCACCACGTCATATTTATCTTCGTCCAAAGCTTTTAACAACGCTTCGGTTACCTGCGGCGCGCTCATTTCCGGCTGCAGGTCATAGGTCGCAACCTTAGGCGAGGGAATCAGGATTCGGTCCTCGCCTTCATTGGGTTCCTCTACGCCGCCGTTAAAGAAAAATGTCACATGCGCATATTTTTCTGTTTCCGCGATCCGCAGCTGCTTCAATCCGTTCTTTGCGAGCACTTCGCCCAGCGTATCTTCATAATGTTCCGGCGGATATGCCGTCGGAATTTCGATCGTCGCATCATACTGCGTCATACCGGTCATACGCACCGGTCTTGCTTCAGCCGGCCGTTCAAAATACGGGAAGTCTTCGTCATGGAGCGCGCGGGTAATTTCACGCGCCCGGTCCGGACGGAAATTATAAAAAATGACGCTGTCGTTTTTCCGGATGCAGGCAACAGATTTTGCTGCCGCGTCCGCAGTTTCATTTTTCTGCGCCACACAGAACGGAACCACAAATTCATCGTTCACGCCGGCAGCATACGAAGCTTTGATGCCTTCTTCCGCAGAAGCAAACACTTCGCCGTCCCGCAGCACCATGTTGCGATATGCCTTTTCCAGCCGTTCCCACCGCTTGTCACGGTCCATAGCATA
>DDQB01000074.1:281-1492 GCA_002342505.1 Acidaminococcaceae bacterium UBA2453 | reverse complement strand
AACGCTTCCAGATCCTGCACATACGGAATCGCGCTCTGAGGCGGCACATCCCGGCCGTCAAGGAACGCATGCACGAATACTTTTTCCAGCCCGGCTTCCTTCGCCATCTCCAGCAGTGCTTTCAGATGGTCGATATGACTGTGCACGCCGCCGTCGCTGAACAGTCCCATCAGATGCAGGGAACTTTTATTTTCTTTTGCATACTGAATCGCATCCAATAATACTTTATTCTGAAAGAAAGTTCCCGTTTTTATAGCGTGGGAAATCAGGGAAAGATCCTGATAGATAATACGGCCAGAACCAATGTTCAGATGACCGACTTCTGAATTTCCAATCTGCCCGGCAGGCAGTCCCACATCTTCCCCGCTGGCATCCAACCGTGTGTTGGGATACTCCGCAAAATACTTATCGAGATTCGGTGTTCTTGCAGTAGACGCCGCATTGGTCGGACCGGCCGGGGCAATGCCCCAGCCGTCCAGAATCATTAACATTACAGGCTGTTTTGCCATTTGTTCTCCTTACAAGCTGTTTAATTTTAAAAACTCCGCACAATTTTGGCAAAGCTGTCCACCTTCAGGCTGGCGCCGCCAACCAGCACGCCGTCAATGCCCTTGATGCAGAACTGTGCCGCATTGGTTTCNNTTTACGCTGCCACCGTACAAAATACGGATGTGGCGGGCTGCTGTTTCCCCAACGATTTCTTCCAGCTGCCGACGGATGAACAGGCACACATCCTGCGCATCTTTCGCTGTCGCCGTATTCCCGGTACCGATAGCCCATAAAGGTTCGTATGCTACCGTCAGCAGTTTCGCCTGTTCCTCGGTTATTCCTTCCAGCGCACTCTTTAACTGGCTGGCAATTTTGTCATTCGTTGCGCCCTGTTTCCGCTCTTCCTCCGTCTCACCGACGCAAAGCATCGGCTTCAGCTGATTGCGATACGCAGCTTTTATCTTTTTCGCAATGATCTCATCGCTTTCCATAAAAATCGTGCGTCGTTCACTGTGTCCAACCAGCACATACTCACAGCCGATATCCGCAATCTGGGAACCGGAAACAGCGCCGGTGAATGCGCCTTCATCTTCCCAGCACAGATCCTGCGCGCCATAGCCCACAGCTTTTCCGTCAATGGCGTCCGCCACGCTTTCTAAAGCAGTGAACGGCGGGAAAATGACTACTTCGTTGACGGTTCCGTTCGTTTCGGTAACCAGACC
>DDQB01000074.1:0-191 GCA_002342505.1 Acidaminococcaceae bacterium UBA2453 | reverse complement strand
TATTCCAGAGAAGCGCCGCCGCCTGTGGAAATATGGCTGATCTTATCTTCCAGCTTAATCTTTTTAATAGCCGCCACACTGTCGCCGCCACCTACGATGCTGACCGCATTACTTTCAGCTACCGCTTTGGCTACAGCTTCCGTGCCTTTGCAGAACGCATCCATTTCAAATACGCCCATCGGTCCGTTCCA
>DDQB01000083.1:9469-21459 GCA_002342505.1 Acidaminococcaceae bacterium UBA2453 | reverse complement strand
TGAGGGACGCAGTCCCGAGTTCCGAAGCCACAGGCGAATGAATCCATGGAATAGGAATCACTGACGGGTTTGCGGTGCCTTTCCCTGACGCATTACTAACGTACAAACTTCAATTTTTATCAGGAGTCATTATGTTTTCGCAAATCGTCGGACACCAAAAGAATAAAGAATTTCTGGAACGGTTCCTGAATCGGGAAGAACGTCCGCACGCTTTGCTGTTCTATGGGCCGGAGGGAATCGGCAAATGCCTGCTGGCCAAAGAATTTGCCCGGGCGTTCCTGTGCCATGACAAGGGAGCGCAACGGCCCTGCGGCCAGTGCGAAAGCTGTCGCCTGTTGAATTTTGAAACGGGCAACTTTGCGCATCCGGATTATCTGTATTACGATCCTATGACGGACGATGAGCAGGAAAAGAAAAAAACAAAAATCATTTCAGTGAACCAAATCCGTAACCTGATCAAACAGGCGGCCTTCGGACCCACCTTATCAAAACATAAAATCTGCATTATCAATGAAGCGGATACCATGAACCAGGAAGCGGCCAATTCGCTGCTGAAACTGCTGGAAGAACCTCCTGACAAATGGTTCTTCATATTGATTGCTTCTTCGGTCAGCCGGCTGCTGCCTACGATTTTATCCCGTGTGATCCAGGTGCGTTTTACGCCATTGACTGTGGAAGAAACAAAGCAGGCGCTGCTCTTGAAAGAAATTCCCGAAGCCGAAGCGGACCTGCTGGCGCATCTGTCCGATGGGTCGTTAGGACAGGCGCTCCGGTTCCGGGAAGAACGGATCTTGGATTTTCGCAATATGGCGCTGAAATATGTGGCAGAGTTTCCCATGCAGGCGCCTATGACCTATCTGCTTACGGAAGATTATTTTTCGGATATCATACCGGCATCCGGCGGGAACGAGCAGCTGCAGCAGTTTTTATCCATGACTGTGTCCCTGCTGAGGGATCTGCTGTTTGTAAAAAGCGGACTGCCGGACCAGGTCTTTAATATAGATGCGTTGCCGCAGCTGCGGCAAATTGCGGGGAAATGGGATGCCAGACGGTTGCATCTGGCAGCGCAGGCATCGCAGGAAGCTATGACGGCTGCCATGCGGCGGGCCAATACCAAAAGTGTGCTGGATGATGCGACTTTTACGATAAATGCATGTTTCGAAGGGAGAGTATAACGTGAAAAAAGTAGTGGGGATACGTTTTAAGAAAACGTGCAAAATATATTATTTTGATCCGCTGGACATCGAACTGGTTCCGGGCGATCATGTCATTGTAGAAACGGCCCGGGGTATGGAGTACGGGACGGTATCCATCGGTACCCGGTCAGTGCCGGAAGAACAGCTGAAGAGCCCGCTGAAACCCATCATCCGCAAGGCTACGCCGGAAGATGAGGAAACGGTGATCCAGAACCAGGTGCGGGAACGGGAGGCTTTCAATATCTGCCAGCGGCGGATCCAGCGTCACGGGCTGGAGATGAACCTGGTGGATGTGGAATTTACTTTTGATGTGAACAAAATCATTTTCTATTTTACGGCGGACGGGCGTATTGATTTCCGGGAACTGGTAAAGGACCTGGCCTCTGTCTTCCGTACCCGCATTGAACTGCGTCAGATCGGCGTACGGGATGAAGCCCGTATGGTAGGAGGAATCGGCAGCTGCGGGCGTCCCCTGTGCTGCGCCAGCTGGCTTGGGGATTTTGAGCCGGTATCTATCCGCATGGCCAAGAACCAGAATTTGTCTCTGAATCCTACAAAAATTTCCGGCAGCTGCGGACGACTGATGTGCTGCCTGAAATTTGAAGATTATATGTATGCCAAAGAAAAAGGCAAGGGCGGACGGCCCAGGAAGGAACATGCGGATGCGCCGCAGGTTGGTTCCATGGTTGCCACCAGCATGGGCAAGGGCAAGGTGACCACGGTGAACAAAGCGAAACATACGGCGACCGTGCAGCTTTCCCAGGACAATGTGGTGACATTGGAGTGGGACGAACTGATCGATGCGTCCCAGGCTATGGATGACGATTAAGCTATGAGTGAGATCAGAGAAGATTACCTGCCGGGATGCGGATACAAAATTTATCAGGATCCGGCGGAGTTTACCTTTACGAGCGATTCTGTATTCTTAGCCCACTTTCCCCATCTGGCGAAAAAAGCAAAAATGCTGGAGCTGGGCTGCGGTACCGGGGCAGTCAGTTTTTATCTGGCAGCCCGGGGCGCAGCGGAAGTGACCGGACTGGATGTGAATCCCCGTATGGTGGAGCTGTTCAACAAAAGCGCAAAAGCCAACGGGATTGACTCAAAAGTCCGCGCCCTGGAGTGGGACATAAAAGATATCAAAAATTTTTGTCCTACGGAAAGTTTTGATCTGGTGGCGGCTAATCCTCCCTACCGCAACAGCGGGCGGGAAAGGGTGATCGGTACCAGCGCCTGCCATGAAAAGACCGCTGTGCTGGAAGATTTTTTTGCGGCGGCGTCCTATGCGTTGCACAGCCGGGGACGTTTTGCCCTGGTGCAGCTGCCGGAACGTTTTATGGAAGCCATAGAACTGGCCATTAAATATAATCTGCAGCCCAAAAAGCTCCAGTGGGTACATGCTTCTGTGGAAAAACCGGCCTGGATCTTTTTACTGGAAATGGTAAAAAACGGCAGCTACGGACTGGACGTGTTGCCGCCGCTGATCATGTATAATGCGGACGGCTCGCTGACTGAGCAGGCAAAATGGACCAGCGGGATAAGGCGGGAGGCGCCTGTCTTGTGTCGCAAAAGTCCATAAAGATGTAAATATTTTTCAAGTCTATTTCCGATGAAACCTTTGTGCAGTTTTCTGGAATGATGGGCAAAATTTATCATAACGTCGGCGCTATCTGCAATATTAAACAGCAGGTTGCGCTGAGTTTTATTATGCCATTTATCACGCCACAAAAATGGCGGAAAAAATATGAAGTGACGTCAATGATATGCAAGGAAATTTTACCAAATCAGTTTTAATGATGAAGTTGGAGTTAACAAGCGGATGATGGTAAAGAATTATACTGTCATTTATTGCGCCATTATCACGCCAAAGTATTGATTTATCCCGCCATTTCGGCTAAACTATAGATGTAATGTCACAGCATGTATTCCGGAGTGATTTTGAAATGAGAAAAGAAGATGAAGTAACTGAATTTAAGAAAACGACAGGGGAATTAAATGCAGGTATGATATCCATATCTGCAATTTTAAATAAGCATAAAAAAGGAACTTTGTATTTTGGATTAAAAAATGATGGAGCGCCGTATCCGTTCACTATCACAGATTCGACTGTTCGCGATATATCAAGAAAAATTTTTGAATCCATCAGGCCGCAAATTTTTCCAACCATTTCTACGGAACGAATTGATGGAACTGAAGTTATTCGAGTTGAATTCTCGGGAAGCGATGTACCATATTCGGCTTTTGGAAAGTATTACATCCGAACTGCAGATGAGGATCGGGAGCTGACGCCTGGCGAGCTGCGCAAAGTCATGATTAATCAGGAGTATGAAGAAAACTGGGAAAATCATATTTCTAATGAAACTTTAGAAGATGTTTGTGAAAAAACTTTAAAGAAGTTTTTTGAAGCGGCGGTACTATGTGGCAGGCTGCCTGAAATGGAATATGACAAAAAACAACTTTTAGAAAAGTTGGGAGTACTCAGCGGAACACGCTTAACAAATGCTGGAAAAGTATTATTTTCAAAAAACAAACCCATAACTTTGAACAGAGCTGTGTTTGCATCAGAACATAAAATAACATTTTTAGATATTGCAAAAGTTGATGGTAATATTTTTCAGTTGATTGACGCAGCGATGAATTATATTGTAAGAAACATACGTTGGCGGGCAGAATTTGGGGAAAGTAACACGCAGAGAAAAGAGATACCGGAAATCCCCGTGGAAGCCTTGCGGGAGGCTGTTATCAATAGTTTTGTCCATGCCCGATATGACATCGCTGTAAATCATGAAATTGATGTATTCTCTAACCGTATTACGATTATCAATCCAGGCTCTTTTGCCAATAGCTATACTCCCCTGGATTTTGTGAATAAAGATATACATTCGTATTTGCGTAATGAAATCATTGCCAAGGTTTTATATTTGTGCAAAGATGTTGAAACATTTGGCTCAGGCTTCCGCCGGATATATTCGGCGTGTGAAGATGCGAAGGTTCGTGTTTCATTTGAAAATAGAGAAACGGACTTTACGATAGAGTTTTCGCGTAATGACAGAAATGTCCTGATAAATGATAGCAAGAGAAATGATGAGTTGACTAATCCTGACTACAGAAGGATAGAAGGTACTACTTTGAATGGAACAGAAACCATTGTCCTGGCGTTACTAAAAGAAGAAGGCCTGATGACTACAGATATGCTTGTGGAAAAAACTGGCAAGTCCAAACGCACTTTGAGCCGGGTCATGGCATCGTTAAAAGCAAAAGGGCTGATGGAGCGGGTAGGATCAAATAAAACAGGAAGATGGCGGGCGAAGTAATGATTCAACGTCAAATGTTGCACAAAGAACAGTTGAACGAGAAATCAAAAAGTTAAAAGAAAGTGGCCGTATCGAACGTGTCGGCGGAAAACGTTACGGACATTGGAAAGTATTGGAATAACACAAATAGTTTTGCAAAATCTTTTTATTAAAAATTGTTTTATAATATTTTTGGAGACCTTATGCCAGGTACTTTATATTTAGTCGCAACCCCAATTGGAAATTTAGGTGACATGACGCCCCGCGCGGTGCAGGTACTGACGGATGCGGACTTGATTGCAGCGGAAGACACGCGGCGCACGTTGCAGTTGCTGAATCATTTTTCCATTAAGGGAAAGCTGATCCATTACGATGAAAATAATAAAGAAAAGCAGGGCCCGGTCCTGTTGCAGGAACTCTTGCAGGGAAAAAATATTGCGCTGGTGACGGACGCCGGATTCCCGGGCATTTCCGATCCGGGGGAGGCCATGGCGAAGCTGGCCATTGAAAACGGTATTTCCGTTGTGCCGGTGCCGGGTGCCAATGCCTGCCTGACGGCGCTGGTGGCGTCGGGCCTGCCTTCCACTCCGTTTTTCTTTGGGGCCTTTTTGCCTAAAAGCAAAAAGAACCGGAGAGAACAGCTAATAGCCTGGAAAAATATTCCGGCTACCATCGTTTTATATGAAGCGCCTCACCGTATCATGGATGTGCTGGAAGAAATTTTAGCGGCATGGGGCGACCGGCAGATGGCGTTCGGCCGGGAACTGACAAAGCTTCATGAAGAATTCTGGCGGGGAACGGTGTCCCAGGCAATTTTGTACTTAAAAGAAAATCCGCCCCGGGGCGAATTCGTTTTGGTCATCGCCCAGGGGGAAGAGCCGCAGGCGGATAAAGAGGATGAAAAAGACCCTCTGGAAGCGGTGAAAGAAAAAATCGTGGCAGGTGTTCCAAAGAAGAAAGCGCTGAGCCAGATTGCAAAACAGTTTAAAATTCCCAAACGGGATTTATATAACCGCTTGATTCAGGAGCAGGAAAAAGAGTAGAATATATATATTAAAAGGAAGAAGGGTTAAGCCAATGGAAAAGAAACCGTTTTTTATTACCACACCGATTTATTATCCCAGTGAAAAGCTGCACATCGGACATGCGTACTGCACCACTGTTGCAGATGCTATCGCCCGGTATCACCGCGCCAAGGGGGAAGACGTATTTTTCCTGACCGGCAGTGACGAGCACGGTCAGAAGATCCAGCGCAAGGCGGAAGACCTGGGCATTACGCCGATTGAATATGTAGATAAAATCGTTGCCACATTCCAGAGCCTGTGGAAACGGCTGGAAGTATCCAACGACGATTTTATCCGCACCACCCAGGAGCGCCACGAAAAAGTGGTGCAGGCTGTGATGCAGCAGATTTACGATCAGGGGGATATCTATAAGAAAAATTACGAAGGCTGGTACTGCGTACCCTGCGAATCCTTCTGGACGGAGCACCAACTGGTGGACGGCAACTGCCCGGACTGCGGCCGCCCGGTAGAGAAGATGCAGGAAGAAAGTTATTTCTTCAAGATGAGCAAGTATGCGGACCGCATGCTGCAGTATATCGACGAGCACCCGGACTTTATCCAGCCGGTAGCCCGCCGCAATGAGATGATCAACTTCATCAAACAGGGGCTGGAAGATCTGTGCGTGACCCGTACTTCCTTTGACTGGGGCATCAAAGCGCCTTTTGATCCCAAGCACGTGGTATATGTGTGGTTTGACGCCCTGCTGAACTATATGACGGCCATCGGCTTCAAGGCAGACGAAGAAAAATTTAAGAAATACTGGCCTGCGGATATCCATCTGGTGGGCAAGGAGATCGTGCGGTTCCATTCCATCATCTGGCCTATTATGTTGATGGCTATGGGCGAAGCCATTCCGAAAAAAGTGTACGGTCACGGCTGGCTGGTAGTGGACGGCACCAAGATGAGCAAGTCCATCGGCAACGTGGTAGATCCCAACGGCCTCATCGACGAGTTCGGCGCCGACGCCATCCGGTATTTCCTGCTGCGGGAAATCAATCTGGGCAGCGACGGTAACTTCAGCCGCGATGCGCTGATCAACCGGATCAATGCGGACCTGGCCAACGATTTGGGCAATCTGCTGTACCGTACCGTAAGCATGGTGGAAAAATATCACGGCGGCGAACTGAAAAACTGCCCGTCTGTCGCGCAGCCGGTGGATACAGAACTGATGAAGCTGGCGGAATCCACGCTGGTCTCCTACCAGAAATATATGGACAACATGCAGATCAACGAAGCTATCAAAGCGGTCTGGGCATTGGTGGCCAGCGCTAACAAATATATTGACGATACGGCGCCATGGAAACTGGCGAAGGATCCGGCAGATGACGACCGCCTGCATCTGGTGCTGTATAATCTGGCGGAAGTATTGCGCTTTGTGGCTGTCATGATCGAGCCGTATATTCCGGGAACCACGCCGGAGATCCTGCGTCAGCTGGGGCTGGAAAACAAAAAACAGAATTTGCTGGCCGATCTGAAATGGGGCGGCATCGCCGACGGGACCAAAGTAGTGAAAGGCGAGCCCTTATATCCGCGTATCGATGTGCTGCCGGACGGACGCACGCTGATTGGCGCAACAAAAAAATACGCAGGCAAAGTGTACAACCCGGAAACCGGGAAGCATGAAGAGTATCATCCGGAACCGGTCAAAGCCGCAGCCAATAAAAAAGAGAAAAAGAATGAAAATAAAAAGACTGATGCGTTAGCGGAAGCGCAGGCCAAAGCAGAAGAAGCCAAAGCAAAAGCTTTGGCTGCCAAAGAAGCGGCGGCGAAAAAAGCTAATTCGGCCGCGGATGCGGCCAGCGACGCTGTAGCGGCTGCAGGCGACGCAGCCAAAGCGGTAGGCGGCGCCGTGCTGGCGGCGGTTGCATCTGCCAAAGCAAGGGTGAGCGCGGCGGCAGACGACGCAGTGCGTACTGCCACCGAGGTAAAGAACGCAGCGCTGGAAGCGGCTATGGGCAGCGATGCGAAAAAATCCGCTCCGGCAGAAGATGGCGAAATCACCATTGATGATTTTGCGAAGATCGATCTGCGCGTTGCGAAAATTTTGTCTGCGGAGCGTGTTCCCAAGACCGATAAGCTGATGAAGATCCAGGTGCAGATCGGGGAAGAGGAACGGACCATCGTATCCGGTATTGCCCAGTACTATACGCCGGAAGAGCTGGTGGGCCGCAATGTTATTGTGATCAAGAACCTGAAACCCACCAAGCTGCGGGGCATCATGTCGTACGGTATGCTGCTGGCGGCTTCCGACGGGGAAGGCAATCTGGTGCTGGCGGATGCGCCGAATATCAAGAGCGGAAGCAAGGTAAAATAGATGTCACGTTTAGGAATAATAGATACTCATGCGCATCTTGATGACGGGCGCTTTGATGCTGATCGCGCTGCAGTGATGGAGCGGCTGGGCAGGGATATGGAAGCGGTAATCACCCAGGGCACCACGTATGAATCTTCTGTTGCGTCGGTAAAGATGGCAGAGCAGTATGATTTCGTGTACGCTGCGGTGGGCTGGCATCCGGAAGATCTGGCAGGCATTAAAAGCGAAAGCTATATTGCTGAGTTGGAAGCCCTGGCAAAAGAACATAAAAAGGTGGTAGCCATCGGGGAAATCGGACTGGATTATTACTGGAAGGAAAACGAACCGAAGGATGTACAGCTGTTGCGCCTGAAACAGCAGTGCGACCTGGCGTATTCTCTTGATCTGCCGGTAGTGATTCACGACCGGGAAGCTCACGGGGACTGTCTGCGTTTTTTTCAAAATGAAGTTCCCAAAGACCTGAAGGTTGTTTTCCACTGTTACTCCGGATCTCTGGAAATGGCGAAGGAGTTGTGGAAGAGGGGCTATTATCTTGGCTTTGGCGGAACGTCTACCTATAAAAATAATAAAAAGGTGCGGGAAGTGCTGGCAGCCTGTCCGGAAGAATTATTCCTGCTGGAAACGGACTGTCCGTATCTGGCTCCGGAACCCTTTCGGGGCAGGCGCAACGATCCGGCCATGACAGAATTTGTTGCGCAAAACGCGGCCCTGGTCCGGGGTACGGATTTTGCGCATATTGCGGAACAGACTACGAAGAATGCAAGAACTTTGTTTGGCAGAATAAAATAATTTGCAACGTAATACAATTTCGCAAAACCGTTCTCGTTTGCCATTCTATGGATTTATGCGCCTGTGGCTTCGGAACTCGGGCTACGCCCTCAGACAGCCTCGCCACGACGGCGCATTTCATCTCATAGAATGATGCAAACGCTCACGATGTTTTGCTTTAATCATATTACGTTGCAATAAATTTGGGTTGCATAATATTTTTGTAAAAGAGGGATACGTGATGCGGGAAGAAGAGAGAATGGTATCTGCGCTGGAAACGATAAAAGCTCGTCGCAGTATCCGTAAATTCAAAAACGAACCTATTGCGGAAATAGATTTGCATACGATTCTGGAGGCGGGTATTGCAGCGCCTTCTTCCAAGAACCGGCAGCCCTGGCATTTTACGGTAGTACGCGGCGAGGCGAAAGAGGAACTGGCGCAAGTGATGGAACGGGGGCTGAATCTGGAAGTCAAAGCCCATGAACCGTTTTTGCCGGACAGCATGAAATTTATAAACGGCGCGTTTACCAGCGTTGCTGTAATGCGGGAAGCGCCGGTGGTCGTATTGGTATCCAATGACCTGGGACGCTGCACGGATTTCGCTGCGGATCTGACAGTAGACGAACGCGTTGCGGAGATCTGCAATGTACAATCCATTGCCGCAGCGATTGAAAATATGTTGCTGGCAGCGCAGGAAAAAGGAATTGGCAGTTTGTGGATCTGCGATATCTTTTTTGCCTATCCGGAAATTTCCGCATGGCTGGAAAAGAAAAATCCCGATCGCGGCATGCTGGTGGCAGCGCTGGCTTTCGGTTACGCGGACGAAGCGCCGAAAGCGCGGACGAGGAAAGCGCTGCATGATGTGACGACGTTTGTAAAATAAATTAGAAGCATATAGTGTTTGACTAACATAAAGGCTCAATAAATGAGAGAAAAGGCTTATGATTTTCATCCTGCAGGATTTGTTTCTTTGTTGACATATATTGAAAATAAAACATTTGATACTTTTTATCCCAAGGATCGACGATAGGTTGTATAAAACAATTCTCAAGTCATATTGTATTTGACAACACTTGTTGTTTATGTTATATATAGCATAAGAGGAAGGGAAAAAGGTGTTCAATTTTATAGTTGATTTTTATAAAGAAGCAGATGGAAGTAAACCGTTAGCTGAATTTATTAAATCTCTTGATATGAAGATGAAAGCTAAAGTGGTAGCAAATCTTCATATTTTGGAAGAATATGGAAATTTTGCAAGGGAACCGTTGAGCAAACTTCTCGAAGATGGTATTTTTGAAGTTCGAACAGTTGAGGGTAATGATATAGTCCGGATACTTTATTTTTTTGACGAAGGGAAAATAATCATAGCGACCAACGGGTTTGTAAAAAAGCAACAAAAAACTCCAAAGAGTGAAATTGAGCTGGCAAAAAAGCGAAGAAAAGATTACTTTTGCAGGAAGGAGGCTGGAACATATGAGTGATTTGGATGAGTTAACAAATGAGTTGATGCAGGATCCGGAATTTAAAAAGGAATATGAATCTCTTCAGCCAGAGATGGATATTACAAGAGCGATACTTAATGCAAGAATCCAGGCGGGGCTTACTCAGATTCAGCTTTCTGAAAAGTCTGGCATCAGCCAGGCAGATATTAGCCGTTTGGAGAGGGGAACACGAAATCCGAGCCTCTCGCTTTTAAAACGTTTGGCAGAGGCAATGGACGCAACGCTTCGAATTGAATTTGTTCCGAGAAAACATATGGGTTGATCATTTATAGTGCCGGCACNNCAATCAGGTTCCGGCATTTTTTAATTGTGGGAAGGTGTTGTAATGCGACCAAATGAACATGATCTTAATTCCCTGAGAAAAATTATCAGAAAATTACAGAATGAAAATGCGTCGTTAAAAGAAATTCTTGATAAAAATGGAATTGCTTCTACAGTTAGATAAAATTGAATTCAGGAGGTCTCATGATGAAAAATATTTCACTCCCCGGGCCTTTTGGCGAACTGCACGGCGCGGTTCATAAATGCCGGAATGAAAAAAATAGCCGCAACGTGCTGATCATGTCCCACGGGTTTCGCGGATCCATGGAAGGCGGCGGACGGGCAACGATGCTGGCGGAGGAGATCAGTGAAAACATTGCGACGGTAGTGCGGTTTAATTTTACCTGGTGTACCATGCTGCGTAATCAGGTGGCGGAACTGAAGACCGTGATCGATTATGCGCGTGAAACGTTACAGCCGGAAAAATTATTCCTGCTGGGCCGCAGCTTTGGCGGGGCCACCTGTATCATCACCGCCTGCGGGGACGATACATACCGGCCGGACGGATTAGTGTTGTGGTCTGCGCCCAACAGCCTGAAAAGCACGTTTACCCAGGTGATGGGGGAACAGGGGTTTCAGGATGCAATAAGTGGTAAAGACATTGTAATAGATGATGAACGGGGCAGGGATGTGATTCCGGCCTCGTTTGTCAGCGACCTGCTGCAGTACGATCTGGGAAAATTGCTGCGGAACTGGCGGCAGGGCCCGTTGCTGATCATCCACGGGGAAAAGGACTGCATCGTTTCGCCGGATCAGGCAAAGACGAATTTTGATCTGGCGGGCGGCGACAAAGAACTGCATTACATGAAGGATGACGATCATCATCTGGCGCTGCGCTGGCAGGAGGCGGGTGAAGTGGTAAAGAGGTGGCTGGCGTCCAATTCCTGAAAAATTGTAAAAACATGTAAAGAATTTTACTTTTTTAATTACCGGCGGCCTGTGTATACACAGAACACAAAAAAACATTGACACTTTTTCGTGCGATTTATATAATTTCAAACAAATAGTTACAAAAGATGGACGGAAGTCTTTTACAGGTGCGCATATGGCGTTAAAATTAAATGTTTGTAACTATAGTGGAAGAGGGGGGAAGATTATGAAATTCATGAAAAAGATGTCCAGCGTATTAGCTGCGGCTGTTCTGTTGGCTGCAATGACAGCAGGCTGCGGCGGTGGCGGCGGTGAAAAGAAAGCAGCGGACAATAAAGGCGGCGAGGCCCTGATCGGCGCAAATTATGAGCTGACCGGCAACGTGGCGAGCTACGGGCAGGCGGCGCTGGCCGGCGGCAAGATGGCTGTCGATGAAATCAATAAAGCCGGCGGTATCAACGGCAAAAAACTGCGTATTGTGGAAGCAGATAATAAATCGGAGCCTTCCGAATCCGGTAATGCGGCTACCAAACTGATTTCCCAGAATAAACTGATCGGTATCGTAGGCCCGGCCACCAGCGGTTGCACCATGGCTGCAGAACCCATCGTTACGGCGAGTAAGCTGCCGGTAGTGGCTCCTACGGCGACGGCGGAAAGCATCACCA
>DDQB01000083.1:9231-9413 GCA_002342505.1 Acidaminococcaceae bacterium UBA2453 | reverse complement strand
TTCCGCGCCTGCTTTATCGATCCGTTCCAGGGTAAGGTGATGGCAGCCTTTGCCGATAAAAATCTGAAAGTGAAAAAAGTTGCGATCTATCGGGATAACTCCAGTGATTATTCCAAAGGCTTAGCCGAAGCGTTCAAGAAAAACTTTGAAGCGGCTGGCGGCAAGATCGTTGCGGAAGAAGC
>DDQB01000083.1:5829-9221 GCA_002342505.1 Acidaminococcaceae bacterium UBA2453 | reverse complement strand
ACTTCAAAGCCGGCCTGACCAAGCTGAAAGCCCAGACTCCGGACGCGATTTATGTGCCCGGTTATTACGAAGAAGTTGGTAAGATCGTAAAACAGGCCCGTGAAATTGGCCTGGAAGTTCCCATGATGGGCGGCGACGGCTGGGACAGCCCGAAGCTGATCGAAATCGCCGGTGCCAAAGCGCTGAACAAGACGTATTATTCCAGCGCCTACAGCGCGGATGATACCGATCCGTCCACCCAGAAGTTTATCAAGGCCTTTAAGGAAAAATACAAAAAGGATCCGGACTTCTTCTCCATGATGGGTTACAACACGGTTGTGATCCTGGCTGACGCTTACAAACGCGCCAACAGCGAAGACGGAACCAAGATCGCGGAAGCCATGGCGAAGACGAAAGATCTGCCGGTTGCCGGCGGCAAGCTGTCCTATGACGACAAGCACAACCCGATTGTTCCTGCTCTTATCATTGAAGTAAAAGACGGGAAACCGACTTTTGTTGACAAGATTTCTTTCTAAGCCAGTCAGGGGGACATAATATCGCGAAGCTTTTCACGGACAAAATGGCAGCGCGGAAGAAAATGCAGCAGGTATTTTATTGAAACAGGAAAAATTGAATCATGCAACTTGAAAGAGCAGGCCGGTATGTTTGTATCGGTCTGCTTTTTTGTGCGGGAGGTTTTTCTCAATAGAACAAAAAATTCTGGCTGCATCTATGTTTTCTTTATAATTTGGTCAAATTATAAATTGCGTTTTTTCTTATTTGTTATATAATTTTATTATATAAAGCCTGAATGAGGCGGTGGATAAGAACCAGCCGATCTATATTACCTATGACGGCGCCTTTGGCGTTGCGTTCGGTTACTGGATCCCGATTTCCGCAAAACCGGAATGGGTGATCCACTTTGGCGTGGGCGGCAACTTTAGGTATGAAAAGATGGAACGGAAATAATAGGACTGCGAACGGGTGAATCAATCATGAACGCAGCGTGAGCGGCAGTGAGACAGAGTTAAGGGAGCTCTTCCTTAAAAATTTGAAACTGTAACGGAGGACTGACATATGGATTTGCAGGAAGAATCATTAAAACTTCATCTGGACAATCAGGGAAAAATGGGAATCTGCTGCAAAGTGCCGTTAAAGGACGGGCACGATCTGGCGGTGGCCTATACGCCGGGGGTGGCGGAACCCTGCAAGGAAATCCAGAAACATCCGGAAATGGCCTATGAATATACGGCCAGGGGCAACATGGTCGGCATCTGTACCGATGGTACCCGCGTACTGGGGCTGGGCAATATCGGGGCGGAAGCCGCGTTTCCGGTCATGGAGGGAAAAGCGGTTCTGTTCAAACGTTTTGCCGACGTAGATGCGATTCCGGTCTGTATCAGCGAACCGGATCCGGATAAATTTGTGGCAATCGTGAAAGCGCTGGAACCGACGTTTGCCGCCATCAATCTGGAGGACATTGCATCTCCCAAATGCTATGATATCGAAGACCGGCTGAAAGCGGAGATGCATATCCCCGTTTTCCACGACGACCAGCACGGCACGGCTATCGCGGCGGTGAGCGCGGTGATTGGCGCTCTGCGTTTTGTCAAAAAGGATATTAAGACAGCCAGGATCCTGATGAACGGATGCGGGGCGGCAGGCAGCGCCATTGGCCGCCTGTTGCTGACAGTAGGGGCAGAAAACCTTATCATGCTGGACAGCAGAGGGGCTTTGTATGAAGGCCGCAACGTAGGGCGCCCGCTGGATCGCGTGCAGGAAGCGCTGGCGAAAGCGACCAATAAGGAAAAACTCAAAGGCTCGCTGAAAGAACTGGCGGTGGGCGCAGACGTCCTCATCGGCGCATCCGTGGCCGGCGCGTTTACTGAGGAGATCATCCGGTCTATGGCTCCGGACGCCGTTGTGTTCGGACTGGCCAATCCGGTTCCGGAAGCGATGTATGAGGATGCCAAAGCTGCCGGAGCGCGGGTTGCAGGAACCGGTCGGAGCGACGCGCCGAACCAGGTTAATAATGTAAATGTATTCCCCGGCGTGTTCCGGGGCGCTATTGATGTCCGCGCTACGGAAATCAACGACGCTATGAAGGTGGCGGCAGTCTATGCGATCGCCAATTTGATTGAGGATAAAGACCTGCGGGAAGATTATGTAGTACCGGGTGCTTTTGACAGACGGGTGGGGCCGGCGGTGGCCGCAGCGGTTGCCAGAGCCGCCATGGAAACGGGCGTCGCCCGTAAAACGGTGGATCCGGAAGAAGTGCGCGCAAACACGGAAGCAAGGTTGGCGCAGTACTGTAAATAATGGCGCAGCAATCCCTGAAAAAGTTGGAGGTGTACGAGCGCCTTGTGTTCCAGAACCTTACCTATAATAAGGAACATTACTGTTGCAATGCCCACATGATCCCCGTGCTGCTGATCATGACCAGTAATGCGCCGGACACCTATTATACGGGATTGGTGAAAAATTATCAGGAGACGCTGACCAGGCTGGTAGGACCCACGGAAACCCTGATCAGCGGAGACACGCTGCAGCTAAAAGATTACAGCAAGCTGGACTGGCCCTGGACGATTTTTGATCCGGAAGCCAAAAAAGCCCGGCATGAAACCGTGTTCCCGGAAGAATGCAAAAAAGCTTTTGCCATGGGCGCAGCGCTGGTGAAGTAAAAAAGAAATGATCGGATGACCGGTAACATAATGCCGGTCATTTTTTATTGTGGCATTGGCCCGTAATCCTCTCAAGATGTTGTGGAGCCGCTTGCTGCAAGGGTTGCAGGTTTGCAGAACACTTCTTTTTGTGGTAAAATTGAGGTGCTTTTGGAGGAGTTTATATGAAAAGAAAAATGAAAAATTTGACAGGGCAGCGTTTATTGCAGGGGCTTACGGGCATGATGATAGCCGTAAGCGCTCTTGTGTTGCCGATGCACGGTTTTGCAGAAAGTGTGGCGCCGCAACAGGTCTACTTAGACCCGAGCCAGGCAGAAGCGGCAAAGCGTCAGGTGGAAGCGGATGCAAAATATAATGCGAATCCGTTGCCGGTTGCTTCGGCGCAGCCTAAATCAGAAGAAAAGAAGCCAAATGCAGAAGCGCAGAAGCCGGAAGTGAAAATGCAGGAACCGGCGGCACAAAAAACGATTGCGCCTGCTGCAGAAAAAAAACCGATTAAAGAAGAAAAACCGGTCGCAACCCAGGAAGACAAGAAAGTAGTTGCAGCAAAGCCAAGTTATGTAATGCCGCAGGAGCAGGTCTACTTAGATCCGAGCCAGGCAGAAGCGGCAAAGCGTCAGGTGGAAGCGGATGCAAAGGATAATGCGAATCCGTTGCCGGTTGCTTCGGCGCAGCCTAAATCAGAAGAACAAAAGCCGAATGTGGAAGTGCAGAAGCCGGAAGTAAAAGAAC
>DDQB01000083.1:0-5763 GCA_002342505.1 Acidaminococcaceae bacterium UBA2453 | reverse complement strand
AGAAGCCGGAAGTAAAAGAACAGGAACCTGCAGCGCAAAAAACGATTGCGCCGGTCGCTGAAAAAAAGATTGAAGAAAAAAAATCTGCAGAAAAAAAGATGGAAGCAGTAAAGCCTGCAGAAGATAAAAAGGCTGCTGCGCCTGACGTTGTTACAGAAGAAAAAACAACAAAAGAAATAAAAGAAGAAATAAAAACAGAAATAAAAACAGAAACGAAAACAGAAACGAAAACGGAAGACGTTGCGCCGCCTGCAAAAAAACCGGTGCAGCTCAAACGCTTCGGCAGCGCGAAAGATTTTATGACGCATCGCACCACCGTGGCGGAAGTGTTAAAAGATATGAAGGTTAATCTGGACGGACGCACTGTTTATCCGTCGCCGGAAACAAAAATTACCGACGGCATGGTGATCCATGTGCTGGGGCGGAAATCGTTCGTATCCCATGAAGAAGTGGAAGTCCCGTTCCAGACTAAAATCATCAACGATCCGGAACTGGCTTTTGGCACAAAGCAGGTAGAGAAAGCCGGCGTAAAAGGAAAGGATATCGTCACGTACGAAAATATCACCCGCATTGGGTACGAGCAGAAAATTGAGCTGGACCGCCGCCATGTGACGGCGCCGGTTGATGAGATCGTGCGGCAGGGCGTGGCCCAGTCTATCCTGACGCCGGAAGGATATATGCGGTATAAGAAGAAAATCTACGGCGAAGCGACGGCTTACACCTGGGGCGGCGGCGCGAGCGGAACTACCTCGCTGGGGCTGTGGCCGAAGCGCGGCATCGTGGCAGTGGATCCCCGTATGATTCCCTATTACACGAAGATGTACATTCCCGGTTACGGTATGGCGATGGCCGGGGACACCGGCGGAGCGATCGTAGGACACCGCATCGATCTGTTCATGGACACGCTGGCGGAATGTTACCAGTGGGGACGCCGGGATGTGGAGATTTATATTTTGGAATAAAATCGGAAATTGTTGTGATTCCATAAGGAGTTCAATTTGCTAAAAGAAGTTATCATCGTTGAAGGAAAAATGGATACCGTGGCGGTAAAGCGCGCGCTGGAATGCGATACCATCGAAACGGGCGGGTTTGCCCTTCGCCCCGATACGCTGCGGAAGATCCAGGCGGCGTATGAAAAACGGGGCATCATTATCCTGACAGATCCGGACGGTTCCGGGGAGCGGATCCGAAAATATCTGACTGAACGGTTCCCTCATGCGGGACAGGCTTTTGTACCGAAAAAAGACGCCCGCGTTCCCGACGACGTAGGCATTGAGCAGGCAAAACCGGAAGCGATCCGGGCTGCGCTGGCGAAAGTGCATCATCACGAATATCATCCGGAGCCGTTGTTCGATGCGGCGGATTTATGGGAAAACGGCCTGTCCGGCGGACCGGATGCAAGTCGAAAAAGAGATTTGCTGGGGGCAGAACTGGGAATCGGGTACGGGACGGCGAAACAGTTTTTATACCGGTTGAATACGTATGGAATTACGCGGGAAGAGTTTGAGAGCGCGTTGCAAAAAATTGAATGAAGCGAGGAACGCATGGAATCCATTCAGCCAATCATCGCCCGGCGGGAAGTGACTACCCGCATCCTGCAGGCGTTTCATTTAAAAGCAGATAAAAATCTGGGACAGAACTTCCTGGTAGAAGAATCTGTTGTCAACCGCATTGCCAAAGCGGCGGAACTGACTGCGGAGGATACGGTGCTGGAGATCGGTCCGGGCATCGGCACCCTGACGCAGGCGCTGGCTCTTACCGGAGCCAATGTTGTTTCCGTAGAACTGGACAAACGGTTGCTGCCGGTACTGCAGGAAACGGTGGGCGCGTATGAAAATGTCCGTATTGTACAGGGCGATATTTTAAAAGTAAATATTCCTGAAATCATCGCGGAAGCCAGAACAAAACGAAAAGGCAGCGATTTGATTCAGGAAACCGCAGAGGAATATTCTGGAGCGGGAACTTGTTCACAAGACGGGAGCCCGCATTCGGCCGGAGCGGAAAAAACCGCAGAGGCATCTTTCAAAGTCTGCGCCAATCTTCCCTATTATATTACCACGCCTATCATCATGTACCTGCTGGAGCAGAAGCTGCCGCTGGAACGGCTGGTGGTGATGGTACAGAAGGAAGTGGCGGAACGGATGACGGCAGAACCTGGCGGCCGGGAGTACGGGGCCATTTCCGTAGCTATGCAGTATTACACGGAACCGAAGATTGCGTTTATTGTGAAAGCAGGATCCTTTTTGCCGGCGCCGAAAGTTGACAGCGCCGTCCTGGTGTGCAAACGTCGAAGCAAGCCGCCGGTGGATGTGCCGGATGAAAAAACATTCTTTAAAGTGGTGGCGGCGGCTTTTTCCGTGCGGCGGAAGATGCTGACCAACAGCCTGAAAAACATGGGCGGACTTACCGGCGAACAGGTGAAGGCCTGGCTGGAAAAAGCCGGGATTGACGGAACGCGCCGGGCGGAAACGCTGAGTCTGGAAGAATTTGCCGCGCTGGCGCGGGCGTGGGACTGAGTGGAAAAAGAGGGGAAACAACTATGGCATCCAAACCGATTATTGCTTTGATGTACGATTTTGATAAAACCCTGTGCACGACGGACATGCAGGCTTATACCTTCATCCCCAACCTGGGCATGTCGGCGGAAGAGTTCTGGCAAAAAGCGTCAACCCTGGCGGAAAAACATAAAATGGACCGCATTCTTGCCTACATGTATCTGATGCTGGACGAAGCCCACATCCACCGTAAACCTATCCGCCGCAACGACTTTGTGGGGCTGGGAAAAGATCTGGAGCTGTACCCCGGCGTGACGGAATGGTTCGGGCGTATCAACCAGTTCGGGAAAGAGCAGGGCGTGACGATAAAGCATTACATTATTTCTTCCGGCTTGCGGGAGATCATCGAAGGCTCTTCTATCTTTAAAGAATTCGACGACGTATTCGCCGGGGAATTTTTATACGATGAAAACGATGTGGCCTGCTGGCCGAAAAATGTGGTGAACTACACGACCAAGACGCAGTTTTTGTTCCGCATCAACAAGGGCGTGCTGGATATTTCCAATGACGACGACCTGAACCGTTTCACGCCGGAAGAAAACCGTCCGGTCCCCTTCCGTAACATGATCTACATCGGCGACGGGCTGACGGACGTGCCCTGTATGAAACTGGTGAAAGTGAACGGAGGCTTCTCGATTGCCGTGTACCAGTCCGGCAAACGGGCCAAGGTGAAAGACCTGATCCAGGACGAGCGGGTGAATTTTATTGAGCCTGCCGATTACAGCGAAGGTTCAAAATTGGATATTATTACCAAAGATATTATTCTGCATATGGCCAGTGTGGAAAGATTAAAAGCCCATACCCGGGCGCAGCTGGCAGCAATAAGAAAATGAAAGCGTTTTTCACTCCTGCAAAGTTTTACCGACTTACAGACGGAAATACTGTTGTGAAGAAAAAAAGCGGAAGTGAACAGGAAAGGGGAAGGCGAACATGAGAGGGTTCAAATTCGGAGCCGTTTTGGCAGGTATCGTTATTTCTGTTTTCTTTCTGATGGGATGCGCGGAAGGAGGCCCCCTGTCTATGAGCAGTAAAAAAATCGTCGGAAAAGACATCGCTATGGAAGATATTACGGAATTTTATTACACGTACAGTTCTTCGACCAATCCGCCGCAATATCAGCGGTACCATTTTTCTGTGAAGGACGGAAAGCATTTGTTCTACCATGAAAAACGGGAAGGGCATCGCTGGCCGCTGCAGGAAAAAGATATTACCGTCTCCGGTGCGAAAAAGTTGTCGAATGAAGAGTGGGACGCATTTTTTGCCTGCGTCAAAGACGGAACCGTAGAAAAGCGGAAAGAGCATCTGGAAAGCGGTTCGGCGGGGCCCTGGCTGTTTTTGTATTGGAAGGGCGACGGCTCCAAGTATCAGGAATTTTCATTTGCGTCCCCGGAAGCGAAAACTTCCTTTGAAAAGCTTTGCCTTGCGTTGAAAGAATTCCATTAATACACATATTTACAAGGCCTGTTATGGTAGTTTTTTAACAGGATAAAGGAGCTGTAACAAAATGAGTTTTTTTAAGCTGGATTTTGTTCAGCCCTTTTTCTTTTGCGTCAACAAGCGGGCGTACCGATTTTGCAGGTAAAACATGCCTGCAAAGCATAAAGCGTTCATAAACTTAAGCATTAGACGAAACCGGTGCGGAAAGATATAATTTTTACAGGAAAGATTCTGTCGGCGATTTTTTATCAAAGGAAAATGATAAACCGGTAACAGCATGAAAGACCACAAGCCTATGTCTCCCATGATGCATCACGGGCATCACATGGGGCCTCACTCTTCTTCGCTCATTGCGGATTTTACAACTGGAAACGTAAACCGGCAGCTCATCACTTTTGCTATGCCCATGTTCTTATCCCACCTGCTGCAGATCGTCTACAACATGGCGGATATGATCATCGTGGGGCAGACGCTGGGGAAGGTGGGCCTGTCTGCTATTTCCGTCGGCGGGGACATCATGAACTGCATGACGTTTATCGCCATGGGCTTTTCCAGCGCCGGACAGGTGCTCATCGCCCAGTACATCGGCGCAAAGCAGCACGAAAAGCTGAGCCGGTTTGTGGCGACCATGGGGACCACGCTGTTTGGGTTTGCCGCTGCCGTCAGCGCCGTGGGGCTGCTGTTCCGCCGGGAGATCATGGAACTGATGCACACGCCGCCGGAAGCTTTTGAAGAAGCGCTGGCCTATGCGGGCATTTCCATGGCGGGCATCGTATTTGTGTACGGGTACAATGCAGTGAGCGCGATTTTACGGGGCATGGGCGACGCGAAGCATCCTTTTTATTTTATCAGTCTGGCTGCAGTGCTAAATGTTTTGCTGGACCTGCTCTTTGTGATACAATTAGGGACGGGGGCGAAGGGCGCTGCGCTGGCGACTATCCTCAGCCAGGGCGTCAGTTTCCTGTTGTGCGCCGCGTTCATGTACCGCAACCGGGAGAAATATCATCTGTCCCTTCATGCCGGAGCGTTTTTCCATCCGGAACGGGAAATGCTGTACTCGCTGCTGAAGCTGGGCGTACCTATGGCGATCAAAAACGCGGCGGTGCAGTTTTCCAAGATGTTCGTGAATTCCTGGATCAATTCCTTTGGCGTGGCGGTCTCGGCCTTTGCGGGCATTGCCAATAAGATCAACATGTCCGTCAACATGGTTTCCAATTCGTTTAACACGGCGGGGGCGTCCATGGTGGGGCAGAACATCGGCGCGGAAAAGTTTGACCGGGTGCGGCAGATCATGTTTGCCGTGTATCGCATCATGATTGTAATCGCTGCGGTTGCATCGGTTACGATTTACTTTTTCCCGTCCCAGGTGTATGGGATATTTACCGACGATCCCGCCGTCCTTGCGATTGGGTACGAATATATTCCCATTGCGATCCTGGCGTTTTTCAGCTGCGCGGGACGAAGCGGCAGCAACGCGCTGATCAATGGAAGCGGCAATTCCCGCGTGAATTTTATTACGGCGATTTTTGACGGAATTGTTCTTCGTTTGGGGTTGTCTGTGTTATTCGGCATTGTGTTGGATATGAAGTATTTGGGTTTTTGGATCGGCGACGCGCTGGCGAATTTTACGCCGCTGTGGGTGGGGATGCTGTTTTATCATTCCGGCGCGTGGAAGAAGAGGGCGGTTTAAGAGCGTGTAATGCAGTAATTTATGCGATAGCTGCCCGGGTGATGCCGCCTTCATAAGACGTCGCAAACGCTTCGGTGCGTG
>DDQB01000101.1 GCA_002342505.1 Acidaminococcaceae bacterium UBA2453 | reverse complement strand
ATGTCCGGCATGCGCATGGTCTTACCCAGCACAGCCGCCGCTTCCCTGGCGATTCCCGTCATGCAGAAGCAGTCCTGCTTATTGGCGGTCAGATCGATGTCCAGCACCGTATCGTTCAGGCCAAGCACGTCTTTAATATCCGCGCCGATGGGCGTATCCGGGGAAAGGATCAGGATGCCTTCCCGCTGTTCCGGCAGCAGCAGCTTGCTGTCAATGCCCAGCTCGTTGGCGCTGCACAGCATGCCGTAAGAATACACATCGGCCATCTTTACTTTTTTCAGTTTCATGCCATTGGGCAGTTCCGCCCCAATCGTAGCTACGGGAACCATGTCCCCCAGCTTCACATTCTGGGCGCCGGTCTGGATCTGGACGATCTCACCGCTGCCGTAATCCATCTGGCATACCCACAGATGGTCGCTCTTGGGATTCCTTTCAATGGCCGTAACCTTTCCGGCCACAACACCCGAGATCCCTGCTCCCTGATGAATGACGCTTTCCACTTCCAACCCCACGCGGGTCAGCTTGTCAGCCAGTTCTTCGGGAGTTACATCAATGTCAACATAGCGTTTTAACCATGCAATCGAAGCTAACATTTTCTATCCCTCCCTTACCGGAACTGGCGGATGAACCGCAGATCGTTTTCAAAGAATAAACGTAAATCATCAATACCGTATTTCAGCATGGCAATGCGTTCCACGCCCATGCCGAAGGCGTAGCCGTTCATGATGGACGGGTCGTAACCGCTCATAGCCAGCACGTTGGGATGCACTTCGCCGGCTCCCAAAATTTCCAGCCAGCCGGAATGCTTGCACACGTTGCAGCCTTTGCCGCCGCAGATCACGCAGCTGATGTCCACTTCACAGCTGGGTTCCGTAAATGGGAAATAGCTGGGGCGCAGGCGAATCTTCACGCTGCTGCCGAACATTTCCTTGCAGAATGTTTCCAGCGTGCCTTTCAAATCCGCCAGGCTGATATTTTTATCCACCACTAAACCTTCCACCTGGTGGAACATGGGGGAATGGGTAGCGTCGTAATCGTTGCGGTACACCGCGCCGGGAGAGATCATACGGATGGGCGTGTTGGGTTCCTTGCTCTGCATGGTGCGGGCCTGCACGCCGCTGGTCTGGGTACGCAGCAGGAAATTGTCCGTAATATAGAAAGTATCCTGCATATCCCGGGCCGGATGATCTTTCGGCAGGTTCAAAGCTTCAAAGTTAAAGTAATCGTTGTCGATCTCCGGGCCTTCCACCACATCAAAGCCCATGTGCATGAAGATCTTTTTGATCTCGCGTGCGGTTAAGGTAATGGGATGAAGATGTCCTCCCGCCGGCTTGCGCCCGGGCAGGGTAATGTCCACTTTATCATTTGCGATTTTTGCTTTCAGCGCTTCGGCCCGCAGGATTTCCGTGCGGTCCTTCAGGCACTGTTCCAGCGTCTGCTTTACCTGGTTTACGATCTCGCCGATCTTCGGGCGATCTTCTGCCGGCACTTTGCCCATGCCCCGCAGAATTTCCGTCATGGGACCCTTGCGTCCCAGATACTTGACCTTCAGGTCCTGTAATTCCTGGGAGCTGGCAGCAGCTTCCAGGTCTGCCAGCGCTTTTTCTTTCAGCTCCAGCAGCATGTCTCTCATACTCATGTTTTGCCTCCTAAACTTTCCGGTCAGCTTCGCTTTCCGGATTTCGAAGTAATGGCTCGTGCGCGGCGCATCGTCCTTCGCCTGCGGCTCGCCCTCTGCGGCGCACTGCATGTGGACAAAATTTTCCAATCAGCCTCGCCCTTCGGTCTCGCTTCTTGGAATTTTGTCGCAAAATAAAAAACTTCCGTCCCTGTGAAGGGGCGAAAGTAATGTTCCGCGGTACCACCCTATTTTAAAGGAAACAGCGACTGTAATTGTTAAATGCAATTGCATCATTGATTCCTTCGCTCTTGCGCCTTAACGCGGCAAACGCTTCGCCTACTGCTACTTCAGCAAAGGCACTCCCAGGTGAACTTCACGCAGCCTCCGCCGCCCGGCTTCCACCCTCCCGGACTCTCTGCGGAATTGTTCGAAACATAGTAAGCAAATTTAAAATCGTAATATCAATTCCAATTTTGCTCCGATTTATTTCCGAACCGTTCCTTTGCGTTGCGAAGCGTTACTCTCCTGTTCCTTGTGCATAATATTTGTTAGGGACGTATTTAATTGACCTAAGTATTATAGCACAAGTGAGATGGTTGGGCAAGGAAAAGTGATGAAATGTAGTTTTTTCTTTGCTGCATCATAATGTGAATGGCAAACACTTAATATATAAAAACAAATCAGACATAGGACTGTTTTTTCTTTCACTACTTTTCCTGCTCCACATAACGCTCCAGCATTGCCCGCAACGCCGGTATATCCTCCGTAGCAGTTACCCAGATGGTTTTGGCGCTTGCCACATGATATTCATGAATTAAAATATTCCGCATACCTTTGATCTCGCGCCAGGGAATATCTGTATGCGCTTCCCTGAATTCATCACTGAAATGGACAGACAGTTCGCCAATCTGCGCAATATAAAACACGGCGCCGGCGCTCAGGCCCTTATCTTTCAGAAAGGCATCTTCCGAATAGTTTAAACGCGCAAGTATCGCTTCAATTTCTCCACAGTACTCCAGAATTTTATCTGTAATAGTCTGGTCACGCAGCTTCATACAACAAAATCCCTTCCTTCCGAATTGCCTCCAGAAGATATGCGTCCAACTCCTCTTCATCCTGTGAAACCAAGTCGATTTCGGCCTGCACTGCTTCTTTCATCTCTTCAAAAAATCCGCCCAGCGCAAAATAGCCCCGCATTTTTCCTTTTTTAATATAAAAATCAAAATCACTGTCTGCGCGATAGTCGCCCCTCGCCCGACTGCCAAATAAATAAACAGCCTTGGCACCATACTTTTCGGCTATAGGGCGCACAGCTTTTCTGAGTCTGGCAATCATCTGCCGATGCAGAATCTTTTTATATTCTTCAATTGCTTTAAGGATGAAAGCATTCGTGCTCATGCCATGAAATTGTGCACATTGCGAAATGCCTTCTTTCTCACCTTTCTTTACCCGAATGGGAATCTGTTCATAGACCTTTTTATTGTATCTGTTTTTGCGAATTGTTCTTTTCATAGCCATAGTGCTATCACCTCTATTAAATTATAACACCATAAGATGCAGAAAACAACAATTATCCGTTCGAATTACATTTTCTTTTTACTAAATTTATCCTCAATAGCAGGATATCATCATTTTAGATGCAGATAAAAGTAACCGGCTGTGATTCGCAGCCGGTTCGTTATATGCGTAACTTTATAATTCGACAAACTAAATTCAATTTCAATTCCGGTCCGTCGTAATTCGAACAGGCCCTATTACCAACTTCCTTTGCAAGAGACAGATACCATTCAGCATCTACGCCAGATACTATTTCAAATCACTCACAAAGTCGTTGCTGATGCGGTTCAGCATGCCGTCATAACTCTTGTCCATACGGGAGCGGTCGTCGCGGCAATTGTAAACGGTCCTGCCAGTGCTGCGGTCTTTCAGTGTAAACTCCACTTCCGCGTATGCATTGGTGATCCACTCACCGGGATGATGGATGATTCTCCGCACGGGAATGGTGATAGTTTTTTCCCGTCCGTCTCTACCTTTTTCCACAATTTTCTTATTCTCATAGGTTTCTTCATCCCAGGGCTCTTTCCAGTAAGTGTAAGTGCCAAGCTTGTGAATCGTAAGGATCAGGTCAAGCCGGCAACGCTCCGGCCCGTCTGGCGGAACAGCCAGATACTTGTTCTTTTTGGCCATGGCAGTACGCAACGGATTCAACGCTCTCTGGACCGGATCGCTGTCCGCCTTGAAATCCGCCGAATTATCGTATGGTTTGTAATTGGCTTCTGCCAGATAGATATTGACGATGTTTTTGAAATCGAAGTTGGGATCCTTAAACTTGCTCTTGGACGCGGACGCGGTTCCCATGATGGTCATCATGAAAACCAGGACCAAAATGAAAAGCTTCTTCATAAGCCATTCCCCCTCATAATCTTATCTGCATTCATTATAGCAGGAATTTGCAAAAATGAAAACGCATATAAGTTATCGCGCAGCGGCAAAACGCAAATACAGGCGAAATGATACTGTACAGTGCTATATATTAAGGTGTATGGTCAATTTCGTTGAACCTCATGCAATTAGCATTGGTTCCAGATTACAGGAAAAACCGCTGTAACCTGCATGAAACCTTTCTTTTCCAACATCACTCCGGGAACCCAAGATCCAGCCGGGCGCTCACCCCTACACCCTGTACCCGGTGGATCGTTTCAAGGCTGGCGGGTGTATTGGTATCAATAGGAATCAAGTATTGCACCCGTACCGTACCGGAAGCCAGACGGCCTTCCACCGTCAGCGCCGCTTTACATTTGTCCACCTGTTCTTTCGGTCCGCTGATCTGTGCCGCGCCGATGTACCCTTTGGTGCCTACTGTGACAACCGGCACGATTTTGGTCGCGTACCCCGGTTCCACCGCAAGGGGCGCGTTCTCATTCACATATTCATTGATCTTTTCCGGGAAATAATCCAACACCAGAGCAATGCCTTTCGTCTTCAGCATATCGCCCCACTCGTTGAGCTTGGCGACTCCCGCGTCCGCCAGTTCGCGCCAGCGTTCATACATCTCCGCACTTTGGAAAAACAGGCTTTTCTCGTTTTTATTTTCCTGCGCGATTGCAGCAGGAAGTTTGCCGTTCAAAAGATCGTCCACATATCCGGCCGAGGCGGCCGGTCCGGACAGCACATTCCCCAGCAGGCAAATCGACAAAACAAAAGCCGTCAGGTATTTTCTGCATTTCATGTTGCTCCTCCTGTATCTGCCAATCCGTTCTATTCATAATTAACATCATCCGCGCCCTCAGGCTCAAACCGCAAGCTGATCCTGAAGCGCTTTCCGATTTTTTACAGGTTCTTCTGCATCATGCTAAGGAAGCACTGATTAATTCGTCTGCACGCTTACTCTGTATAAGCGATTCGCACGCAAGCA
>DDQB01000058.1 GCA_002342505.1 Acidaminococcaceae bacterium UBA2453 | reverse complement strand
TAGTCAACTTTATTGAAGTTGTTCTGCAGTAAAGCCAGTTTTTCCTGCAACACTTTTGTGTCTTTCTGTTTCACCGCCTCGGGGGTGCTGACCTCCTGGGCGATGCAGAGGGCCGCCTTCTGGATGCTGTTCTGCCGCTGCTGCATCTCGCTGGTGGCCACGGCCAGGGTGGAACGCAGATACTGGTTCTGGTTCCGGCTGAACTGGGCTTCCAGATACCGGGTGGAGAAAAAGGTGATCAGCGCGATTGGCAGGATGATAAACAGGAAGATGGTAAAAATCAGCCGGACTGTCAGATCGTGATATCCTTCAGTGAACAGTCCGGTAATGCGTTCAGTCAGTTTCTTCATTCTCTTTGTCAGCGGGCGCTGTCCCGTTGTTCTTATTGTAATAATGTACCACGATCTGCATACGGTCATGCAGGTTCAGCTTGGCAAGAATGTTGCTGATATGGGTCTTGACGGTGGTCTCGGTAATAAACAGCTGCTGGGAGATCTGTTTGTTGGAATAGCCTTTGCAGAGAAGCTGGACGATCTCGTGTTCCCGTTTGCTGATGCGGTCGTCCCGCAGTCGTCCGGGAACCGTCTCTTCCGGTTGCTGCTTCTTATCCCGCTGGGTCAGGGAAATGTTCACGTTCAGCAGCCGCAGCATGCTGTCCAGCAACTGCAAAATGTTCTGCGCCTTTTCTTTGCTGCAGCCGGTAATATGGAACCGGCCTTTCAGGGTTTCGGGAATCGTACTGTTTTCGTAAGTAAGTCCGCCGATTCCCGCGTAAGCGGTCAGCTGGTCGTTGAAAAATACAGGCGCGTACAGGCAGACGATGCCGAAGGGACACACGTGGAGAAAGGGTTTTCCACTGCGCATGGAATCCATGTCGTTCTGGAAATTGTCCTGGCAGCGGACAGAATGTTCCCGTTCGATTGTGAAGCAGAACAGGGAATTCTGGGAGCCGACCGTCAACGGATTGCCGTTCATATCCAGAAAGATCATGCTGACCCCGTACGCTTTGGCAAAATTGTCCTGAAAGGTCTGCAGTTTATCTTTGCCGACAAACTGAAGCCACTGTTCCACGGAACCGGTTTTCTTTTTCATCATCTTACAACCTCGTTTTAGACGCAACCTGAAGCAAGCAATGATATAATAATATATAATGAAGACACAGAAATAGATTTTTATCTTTCACACAGTATATGCAATAGTTGTGATTTGCGCAATACATAAAGGGTTTGAGATTTTATTAAAACTTAATGAGTAATTTTGAAGTAGTAATACTATAGAATTAAAAAACAGTAAAAACGGCGCGGCCGATCAGTCCGGGCGGAAAGGATGCCGGTTGCGAAAAGGAAACACCCTGCACAATTCCAGCCTGTGGAATGGCAGGGTGCATACGCTGCTCCCGCTTGCGGACCGTCGGTATGGGCGGAGCCTGTCTGGAACGGTTACGGTCTGTTCTGTTCTGCGTAATAGGCTTCTACCTTTTGCCGCATGGTCAGAGGTTTGGACGTTGCGTCGGCATTTTTGTCAGCCCGTGAGGCTTTTTTACTTTTATCCTTCGCTATATCTGTGTCATCGCCGACGGTTGCCGCTTTGGAATCAGTCGTGCCTAATGCGGATTTGCTGCTGCTGAGAATATCCCGAAGCCTGGTCTGCACTGCGCCGGAATCGGTTACGCCGTCAAAGCTCATGACCGGCTGTTCGCCGACCATCAGGATATTTGCGCTGTTGGTCCATACAGGTTCGTGCTGCCGGCCGTCGTGATACACGGCGGCAAGATTGCCGGCAATAAGATACGCCTGTTCCTGGGGACTCATCGTGCTGGTCTTCGCCGGCGTGTAGAAGGATTTCCCCGCTACGGTGATCTGTCCGTCTTCCGCATTTACCTTTACCTTGTTGCCGCTCCACTGGGTGATCTTCTTGCTGTAATTATCCCGGCGGGAAACGCTGGTGGGATGGTCGTTGAAGAGTTCTGCAAAGCCGCTGGATTTGCTGCCGTTCTTTTCCAGTACGTGCTGCCACAGCGCCGCGCCGCCGCCCACGTTGTAACCGGCTGCCGTAGCGTAGTCAAAGGCCAGGTTGTCCGCCTGGCTTTCCATGGGTTTGGTCACCCACTTGGCCGTACCGATGGTGCTGACCAATGCGGCGCCGACAGAGGACGCGGAGTTTCGGTTCTGGCTGGCATACAGGGCAGAAAGGATAGACAGGGGCAGCGCACGCTTCACCCCGGCGGCGGGATGGTTCTTCTGTCCGTGCCCCATCTCATGGGCAATGACAAAAGCCAGCTCGTCTTCATTATAATTCAGCTTTGTAAAAGCGCCGATGTTGACGCTCATGTTATGACCCAGCGTACAGAACGCATTGAAAGACTGATCGTTATTGACAAAGTAGTTGTAAGGCTTCTTCACAATGGAGTCATCGGTAAGGGCGACCGCGTCTGACAGCCGCGTCATGATGCGGGCCAGCATGGCGTTGGCCGTAGGATCCGTGTTGACACCGTACTTGCCTTTGATCTGGTCCATGTATTCGTCCCGGCCCTTGTTGTCCAGATGGCTGATCTGTTTGTTGAGGTACGCGTATTCCGCCCCAACCTGGAATACTGCCAGTCCGGCAGAAAGCCAGTCCCAGGCCAGGGCCTGCTTCGGCATCACAGCGCCGGTGGTGAGGGTAAGGCACAGGGCGGCAGAAGTTGCGGTACGAAGAAGAGCTGATTTTTTCATAAGAGAAACCTCCTGAGGATTGAACCATGCGGAAGCAGCATTGGTTTCTGATTTGTTGTTTTTATTATAGCACAAGTTGGAAAGGAATATGTTGTGAAATTGTGGCAGGATGGTGGATTTGCGTTTCCCCGCTAAATCTTCCGTTGCTGAACGTTGCCTGTGTAGTGTATAATATGAATGAAAGAAAAGAGATACGACATGCCATACGCAGCGGACATGCGCCGGGCGTATATAATGGGCGTGAACATTGATTCCAAATCGCGCAATATTACAGAATGGAAAACTGTGAATCTTGTTGGAGGTTAAAATATGCCAGAACTATCGTTGTTTTTTGGAATTCGGATAACTATGTATTACGAAGATCATCAGCCGCCGCATTTTCATGCGGAATATAACGGACAAAAGGTGCTTGTCGATATTACCAAGGGCAGGGTAATCCGGGGCATCTTCCCGGCGAGGCAGTTAAAACTGGTACTGGCATGGTGTGAAATTCACCGGGATGAACTTATGCAAAACTGGGAACTTGCGAAAGATAATCTTCCCTTAAATAAAATAGCGCCGCTGATGTAAATGCAGGAGGAAAGCATTATGATGGATTATACGCCGGACATTGTGCAGGTTGTGCCTCACGAAGATTTTACGGTTTCCGTGTATTTTTGCGATGGTAAAATTGTGCGGTATGATGTTAAGCCCAAACTTGGAAAAGGCGTATTCAAAAAGCTGAGCGACATATCGTTCTTTATGGAAAGATGTAAAATCATGAATGATTCATTGGCCTGGGATGTAACAGGAAACAATGATCCGTTTGAATGTATTGACATAGATCCGGACTTCTTATATAGCCTGGACTATGCCGATGAACAAATAGCAGGATAAAAGGAGTTCAAGGATTTACATTGGATTTCTTAATACAATCCAGAAGATTACGTTAATGAAGCAATGGCGAGAGAATTGCAGGGAAATAAAATGAAGCATGTAAATCTGAAACAGGAAAATGGATATCACAAGGCAAAGGGCGCTCCGTTTGCAATTATAAAAGAGAACTTTAATGCAGAAACAATTGCAGCGATGAATGAATACTGCGCAATTAAAAAACATCCTGAAAAATATAAAAGATACTCCACATTTGAAGAAGCAATGAAGGATGTACTGGAGGATGCCTGAGGCCGTTTTATTGTATCGTTTTAAAGTGGTAGTTGTAAAGGAGTTGTGACCGGATGAAAGAGTTCAATACCACGGCGGTCTGCATTCCGTCCAAACATTATATGGTAGATATCTCCGAACGGGTAAAAGAGATAAAAAAACTGGTAGACGCGGGCAAGTACTTTACTATGAACCGCGCGCGGCAGTATGGCAAGACCACGACGCTGCACGCGCTGAAGAATGCCCTGCGCAGTGAGTACATTGTTCTTTCACTGGATTTTCAGGGCATTGATAAAGATGTGTTTGAGACTGGCTCATCCTTTTCACAGGCGATTGCAAGATTAATCGTGGATCTTCATGACTTTGAAGATGTCCCGGTCCCTGCCGAAATCCTGGGAGAACTGGAGCAATTCGCTGAGGCGGACAGGAGCCGCGCCACGATGGACGGTCTCTTTCGGATCCTTAAGAAGTGGATCCGCAAATCCGTTTTACCCATCGTCCTTATGATCGACGAAGTGGACAGCGCCGCCAACAACCAGGTGTTCCTGGATTTCCTTTCCCAATTGCGGAAAGCCTACATCAGCCGGGAGACGGACAACACGCCTGCCTTCCACTCTGTCATTTTTGCAGGGGTAACGGACATAAGATATATAAAAAGCAAAATCCGCGAGGAAGGCCTGCACAAAGTAAACAGCCCCTGGAACATTGCGGCAGACTTCAATGTGGACATGAGCCTGTCGGAGCCGGGCATCCAAGGCATGCTGGAGGACTACGAGGCAGACCATCACACGGGGATGGACGCGGCGGAGATGGCGAAGCAGATCCGGGCCTACACCAATGGCTACCCGTTTTTAGTGAGCCGCATCTGCCAGCTGCTGGACACGGTAGTGAGCAAACAGTTCGCGAGCCTTTCGGAAACGTGGACAAGGAGGGGACTGGACGAAGCTATCAAGTTACTGCTGGCAGAGGATAATACGCTGTTTCAGTCATTGATTGGGAAGCTGGAGAACCTGCCGGAACTAAAGGATACCTTGCGCAGCATCCTGATGGACGGGATCAGGATTCCTTATAACGGGATGCAGTCATCCATTGCCCAAATGAAAATGTATGGTTTTATCCGCAACGAGAACAACGCAGTGCGAATCTCCAACCGGATCTTTGAGACAATGCTGTATAACTATTTCCTTACCGAAGGCGAGATGAAGAGCAGCGCCTTCTACAAGGAAGGCCAACTTGGGGCGAACCGGTTTGTAAAAGACGGGAAGCTGGACATGCGTCTGATCATGGAACGGTTCATCGCGACCTATGAGCAGGTGTGTGGGCCGTTGGTGGACAGGTTTAAGGAAAAGGATGGCAGGGAGCAGTTCCTGCTGTTTTTGAAACCCATCATCAACGGTACGGGGAACTACTACATAGAAGCCCAGACCCGTGACCAGACCCGCACGGATGTGATCGTGGATTACCTGGGCCAGCAATACATTATTGAATTAAAGATATGGCGCGGGGAACGGTACAACGAAGAAGGGGAACAGCAGATCCGGGAGTATTTGGATTACTGGAACCTGGACGCGGGTTACATGCTGAGCTTTAACTTCAACAAAAATAAAGAGACCGGCGTAAAGCGGGTGGAAGTTGGCGGTAAGGTTCTGTTTGAAGGCATGGTGTGAGAATAACAGGAACCCAAAGTGATTTCTTAAAATGGCACAGGTTCGGTGCAGCCTGTGCTATTTATTTTTTTATCGCTTGCAAACAGGAAAAATGGCACGGAGCATCGTGCTGTTTGGTTTTTCAAGTAAAGTGTGTAATTTTCTTTTGGTTTTATAACAGCGATCAATTGACCGCCGTTCTGATAAAAAATTCACCTTTCTTCACTGAAATTCACCAGTTTTCGCAAAAGTTCACCTGCCTCAAATCCTTACAGGTACTGGCTTTACACAACAACAGGTGAATTTTAGTGAACTTTTTATTATCTGTTTTTTATATATAAGCAAGTTTTATATATAAATAACACGGGGAAAATGTTCACCAAAGTTCACCTGGCGCCATTAAACATTGCATGGTTTCTGGATTTGCTGCAGGTGAATTTTATGTTTTTTTCCTTCACCTAAGTTCACCAAAGTGCACTTGGGCCTGCGGTGGCTGTGTCCAGCGCAGGCGATGTTCCCCTATATTTATCAAAGAATACCTGCGCTTGCAGCGTTTTGCGTCAACTACAGGTATTTTGCTTCGGCGAGAGATTTTACTCTACGATACGATTATGTCCGCAGGCACAGGCCGGAGAAGCCGTACCCGATGCCCCGTCTGGACTTAATTTTTCCGTGGGCTTTCATGGCTTCGGAAAAGCTTTTGCGCTGGATTGTGCTGTTGCCGCCGAGGGCCAGCCATTCGTTGAAATCTTTCAGCGCACGGTCAAATTTCAGAAAGCCCAGGCTGGGTTCCGTCCGTTCGTCCAGCCACTGCTGCAGCAGATCGCTGTCTTCATAAAACGCCTCCGTTACGTTGCTCATTTCTTCCGGCAGGTCGTCGAGGCCTTCCTGCCGCCATAACTTCGCCCCCTCCACGCACCAGGCCAGGCAGGCGTTCCAGTTTTCTTCCGTCAGTAATTTCTGTTTCAGCTTTGGATCGCGGCGTTCGATGGTTGCGTTAAAAGGCACGATGACCAGACGGCGGCGAATGCCCTGGTCCTTTGCGTCGGACAGGGAAGGCAGATAGTTGGTCTGCAGGATCAGTTTAAACGCGGGATGAAACTCAAAGGGATCCGCGTGCAACCGGCGGGCGGTGATGGTATCGCCTCCGGTGAGGAGTTTTATTTTGGCTTCGTCCATGCGGCGGCTTTTGTTGCTCTCGTTGGAAAGCACGTACCGTTTGCCCGGCAGTTTTGCCAGTTCCGGCGTGGGATTGTTGCCGTCGGAGTAGAAGCTGCCGGAGAGCAGCATGTCGATGGGGACTGTGGCTTTGTAGTTGCCAAGGACTGCGGCGATGGTTTCAAAGAAGGTGCCTTTGCCACAGCCACCGGGGCCGTAGGCGATGACGAACTTTTCTTCTTCCGTGCTGCCGGTGAGGCAGTAGCCGATGAATTTCTGCATCCAGCGGCGGATGGACGGGTCGGGAAGGATGGTGCTGACGGTCTGCAGCCATAACGAATCGGCGGGCGTTGCGTTTTCCAAAGAAACAGGAGCGTCGGCGGCAGCGTTTTCATTGGATGGCAATTCGTCCTTCGCCGTGTCAATGTTTTCTGCGCTGCATTCCGGCGTGCAAATTTTCTGTTCATTCGCCTTTGTAACTTTCTGTTCATTCGCCTTCGTAACATATGAAGCGGCGCACATTTTTGTCAGGTAATCCCTCCTGCAGTGGGGGCGCAGTTCGCCTGTTGCCAGGTCCAGCGTTCCGTTCTGCAGGTTCAGCAGGTACGGGTTCGTGTCGAAGTCGGCGTAGTCTTTTTTCAACAGCCCTTCCAGAAAACAGAGAGCGCCGTTGACGTGGCCGATACTTTCCGCCCGTTTCAGGTAATCGGTCACAGACTGCCGGCGCTGCATCTCCCTGAAGTCCTGGGAATTGGGCAGGCTGCGGATGGCAAGGGTGAGGTTCCGATAAGCTTCGATGGCTGCGATGCGTACGGATCCGTCCGTTTCTTCCTGCCAGCAGCGTCCGTCCCAGTGGATCCAGTGACCGATCTGGGGCACAAACTTCCAGTCCGCGCCGAGTAACATGCGCAGCCGGTCCGCGCAGCCCGCGTCGGTGAGGGGCAGGTCCATCAGGTACTGTAGTTTTGTTTCTTGCATTGGTAAACACCTCCAAGTTGTGTAGAAATTTATTAAAATTTTTGATTTTTGATTTCACTTATATAATTCCGATAGGGCGTAAAAATGAAACCCATTTTTGAAAAAAATTACAAAAAAATTTATTGC
>DDQB01000105.1:9234-11955 GCA_002342505.1 Acidaminococcaceae bacterium UBA2453 | reverse complement strand
TCGTGCCAACGGCACGTTGCGCAGGCACGCACCGAAGCGTTCGCGACGTCTTATGAAGGAGGCGCCACCCGGGCCTATAAATTCCGGTTCAAAATCCTGCGTTCTTTAATACGTTCCGTATATCCGCCTGCACCGCGTCTACATTCTGCAGCGCGTTCACGCGTTTAATGCGTTCCGGTTCTTTGCTGGCAAGCATTAAGAAACCGGCCCGCACTTTTTTCTGGAAGTCCAGCCCTTCCTGTTCAAAACGGTCTTTTACACCCCGGTCTGCCCGGCGCTGCAGCAATGCTTCCGGCGCGGCGTCCAGCATGATAGTCAGTTCCGGCGTAATGCCTTCCGCGGCAAAGTCGCACAGGGATGCAACGGTTTCCGGCAGGATGCCCCGGACAAAGCCCTGATACACAAGCGTGGAATCCGCAAAGCGGTCGCACAGCACAATTTTACCAGCTTCCAGCGCCGGTTTGATTACGGTCGCCACATGTTCTGCCCGGGCTGCCAGGTACAGCAGCACTTCTGTACGGGCATTGATGGATACATCCGCGTCCAGCACCAGGCTGCGGATCCGTTCCGCCATTTTTGTGCCGCCCGGTTCCCGCGTGGTCACCAGGTCATAGCCGCATTGCAACAAATACCGCGCCGTCAATTGCAACTGCGTCGTCTTGCCGCTGCCGTCCACGCCTTCCATAGTAATAAAACGTCCCTTATTCATCATGTTTGCTCCTGCCTTTTCTCTTCAGGCCTGTATATTCTTTCTTAAGGAAGCGCTGATTAATCCGTCTGCGCGCTTGTCAGTTTCCTTCATTTAAAATACAGGTGTCACAACCTTATTTATTCGTCCAGCACCCGCACCGTCCGCAATGTTACATCTGCCGGACCGCTGACGGGCAGTCCCTGTTTTTTCATTACTGCGCACCAGTGGATAATCTCTTCCGTAACACGTTCTCCCGGCAAGATGACCGGTATGCCCGGCGGATAAAAGCTGATTGCTTCCGCGCAGATGCATCCAGCCGCTTCTGTCAGAGGCAACGTTTTCTTTTTTCCGTAAAAAACCGTTCGCAGGGAAGCCGCCGTCTCCGTCACGGGAATTTCCATTTGCAGCGCTTCAGCCTTTTCCGAGTTTTTCAGTTCCTCTTCCCGAACCTTCCAGGCTGACCGGGCCTCCAGCGGATTATTAGCCGGAGCCAGTTTACGCAGTGAGCGGCAGATCCGGGTAACCGTTTCCTGCCACTGCACCGGAGCCCAGTCCGCATACGTCACAAGAAACAGAACATTTTGCGGGTCCACCAGCTCCACGGCAATTTTGTCCCTGCGCAATGCTTCCGCAGCCTTAACGCCGCTGATGCTCCAGTCGCGCAGGTTGATCGCAACTTTTGTAATATCCATGGATGCGATACCATATTTCCCGACTATGTCTTCCGGGCCAATCACTTTCAGTCCCTGCATTTTTTCCAGTTCGCTTCGCAGCAGCCGCGCTGCCCGAAGCGCATCTTCCATCATGGAAGTTCCCCGCTCTGCCAGCTGCGCCCTGGCCGCGTCCAGGGAACCCATCAGCAGATAATTGGGACTGGTGGTAGTAATCAGACTCATTACATCCGCCGCGTGCTGCAGATCGATCCGCGTCCCCTTCACTTGAAGCAACGAACTTTGGGTGAGGGCGCCCAGAATTTTATGGGTGCTCTGAGCCGCCATGTCCGCCCCGCACTGCATAGCCGAAGGGGGAAAGCTTTTATGAAATCCCAAATGCGGGCCATGCGCTTCATCTACCAACAGCGCCGCGTCATGAGCGTGGGCGATCTCCGCAATTTTCTTCACATCAGCCGCCATACCGAAATAATTCGGCGAGGTCAGCAACACGGCCTTCAGATCGGAATGCTGCGCAAAGGCTTCTTCCACCTGTTCCGGCGTCACCTGTCCCTGCAGGCCAATCTCTTTTATAAAAGCCGGCTGTACATACACCGGCGTCGCATCGGCTAAAATCAGCCCGCCCATCACACTGCGGTGAGCATTCCGGGGAATCAGGACCTTATCGCCGGGGCGCAGCGCAGTCATCAGCATGGCGTGGATGGCGCCGGTGGTACCGTTCACCGCCATAAAGCAGGCGTCGCTTCCGTAGAGCCTTGCCGCCTCTTCCTGCGCTGCTTTGATACAGCCGGAAGGCGCGTGAATGTCATCCAGCTCGCTCATCAGGGAAACATCCATCCGCAACGCAGCAGGCCCCAGCAGCGAACGCAGCGGTTCCGCCATACCTCGCCCGCCTTTATGGCCCGGCGTGTGCAGCGGATACACCTGCTCCTGCAGATAGCGTTCCATGGCTTCTACCAGCGGTTGTTTCACAGCAGCCTCCCTGATTTACTCTGTCGCCTGTTCCGGCGCGCTCTTCCCAGCAATTTCTATCTTACTTCTTATTTATTTCATACTTTTACAGTACTATTTATTGTATCATATTTTATATAAAACTTCCAAATTTTCATGTAGGACGCAACTATAATTTTGCAATCCGCCCACCCTGACAGCGCTCTCCTTACAAAGGAGCATCCTCCCCAGAAGCAAACACTGCTGCCAGAGCCTTTTGGCCGAATCCTCCGGCTCTCAGAAACGTTGTATAATTGTATACATTTAAAATGATATTGACAGAAGAAAATTATTAGTACTATACTGATATAAGTTAATTTCAGGAAACACGGATTAATTCGTTTGTACGCTTACTCTGTATAAGCGATT
>DDQB01000105.1:7743-9186 GCA_002342505.1 Acidaminococcaceae bacterium UBA2453 | reverse complement strand
CGCACAAACTCATTTAATCAGTGTTCCCTAAAAAAGCAGAAGCAATAATAATAAGGAAAAAATTACTTATTGTGCTGCAGAAAGAAGAGGAACCAGCATGGCTAACGAAAAAAAGCCTTCCCGGATTGACGAGCAGGCAAAAGAAATTATTGAAGAGAGTAAAAAGCAAAGCAATGCCAGACAGTTTATGCTCTGGATGGCCGCCCTCATCGTCGGAGGCCTTTTGGGCTGGATGAACAACCCTTCCCTGAACGAGCTGTTCAATTTTGTAGCAACGGTCTTCACCCGCCTGTTCCAGTTCATTGCCGTGCCCACCATCGCGCTGGCTGTGGTAACGACGCTTTCCGCATTGGGCGCGCGCAAAGATACCAAACGCATCTTTGCCCATACGCTGATTTATACGCTGCTGACCACCATCTGTTCCGCAGCCGTAGGTTTGGGCCTGTATCTCTGGATCGCGCCGGGCAATCTTCCGGCGGAAGTCGTCGGCGCAGGAGCATCCCAGGTCCCTCAGAATCTGGGCAAGCTTTCTTACTACGATCATTTCCTTTCCGTTGTGCCTAACAATATTTTATATCCGTTCCTTTCCGGCAACGTGCTGTCAGTACTGTTCATTGCCGCAGCGGTAGGCCTGGCCATCGCCTTCATGCCGAAGACCAAAAACCGGGAAGTGCTGCTGCAGGGCATTAACGGCATGCAGGAAGTCCTGTTCACCCTGATCCGCGGCATCCTTTACATCCTGCCGGTCGGCATCCTTGCCTTTGCCGCGCAGCTGGCAGCCCAGATCGAAGCCGGTGTCATCGTAGGCGCGCTGGGCAAATACACCGCCGTAGTCATCGGCGGCAACCTGCTCCAGTTCTTCATCATCCTGCCGCTGTTCCTGATGGCCCGCGGCCTGAACCCGGTGGACATCATGAAAAAAATGTCCCCTGCCATCGCCGTAGCCCTGTTCACCAAAAGTTCCGCGGCCACACTGCCGGTCACCCTGGCTTCCGCAGAGCAGAACGTGAAGGTGAACCCCCGCGTATCCCGCTTTGTGCTGCCTATCTGCACCACCATCAATATGAATGGCTGCGCCGCTTTCATTCTGGTAACCTCGTTATTTGTCATGCAGAATTCCGGCATGGAACTGACCATGGGAACCATGATCGCCTGGCTGTTCGTAGCCGTGCTGGCCGCCGTCGGTAACGCCGGCGTTCCCATGGGCTGCTATTTCCTGACCCTGTCCCTCATGAGCTCCGTGGGCGCGTCCATCGGGATCATGGGCGTCATCCTTCCCATCTACACCATCATCGACATGATCGAGACCGCGGAAAACGTGTGGTCCGACTCCTGCGTCTGCGCCATGACCAACAAAGACCTGAAAGGCGTATTGGAAGAAGATTAATTAAGGAAGCGCTGATTAAATGAGTTTGTGCGATTGCCGAGGGCATTTTGCGAATG
>DDQB01000105.1:0-7647 GCA_002342505.1 Acidaminococcaceae bacterium UBA2453 | reverse complement strand
GCACCGGCAAGCGTGCAGACGAATTAATCAGCACTTCCTTAACACTCCCTGATCAGTTCACTCTTTATATCCATATTGGTTATTCAGCAGCGCGATTCCGCTCTTCGTTTTAAATATCGCAGAGCGGAATTTTTTTATAGCCTCTTCCGGCATATTCTTTTCATAAGAATTTACCAGATAATCCGCTTCCAGTAAAATCTGCCAGTCTAATCCGTCCACACCTTCATACGTGTGATGATGGGCAATCAGGAAACAGACACGGTCGATCAAGTCCGGCGCATAGCCGCCCACCTGCTCCAGCAGCTCCCGCGCATGCTCAGGCCCTTCCTGCTCCTGCAATTTTCCGTTACTGAAACCATATTTCTTCTCTGCGGGATGGATGCCAATATCATGCAGAATCGCGGCAATTTCCAGAATCAGCTGCTGCTCGCGGGGCAGGCCTTCCAACGAACCAATCAGAGACGCATATTGGTAAACCTTTAAAAAGTGCTGGATGCGACGCGCATCGCCTTCATCAAACAATATCATTTTGTGTAGAATTTCAGCATGTTCCATAACCTGAGTATCATGGAAGCGCTGATTAATCAGCACTTCCTTTTCTCCTTCTTCATGTGATTCAAAAAAATTAAGCCTCATCAGCAATCTTACTGATGAGGCTTTTATTTTAAAGACACTATCTTTGCAAAAAGTGCCGATGGTTCTAATGGTGGAGACGAAGAGGATCGAACTCTCGACCTTACGGATGCGAACCGTACGCTCTCCCAGCTGAGCTACGTCCCCACAAATATTACTCTAATATATTACGCCAACTTGCAAAAAAATGCAAGAGGAAATTCAGCGAAGACAACGGAAATTTTTCTGCGCTGATCTTCCCGCAAATAAAGTTGAAGCCGTCCGCCCATTCCGCATCTTGTCCGTTTTGTTCCGCAAACCGTCCGATGGAATCTGCAACGCGTCCGTTTTATTCCGCACTCTGCATCGCATCCGTTCCCACTTACCACTTCACTGCGCCAAAAGCAACAGACAGGATCAGTAAAATGATCGGCTGATGCAACAGGTAAATCAGCAGGGAATGTCTTCCCACTGCCGCCAGCGCGGAATTGCCCCGCATAAACAACCGGGGCAGGCCCGGCTGTTCGCCGGCCGCATTGTTCCGCAACAGACTGCGGCAAAGGAAAAATCCTTCCAGGAACAGAAAATACCATGGAAACAGTGAAAAATAATCGGCAGACGAAAAGCTTTTATCCCGAAGACCAAAGAAAGTGGCTATCATCCCCTGCTCGTACAAAAAATCCGGAAGCCTGCAGAGGACCATATTCTCAAAGCCCAGGCTTCCTTCATTTATATTCCGCAGAACCAAAAATAAAAATCCGGAACAGAGCATCCCCATCTTCGGCGAAACTTTCCGGAGGTTTGGCCGCAGCGTTTCCGTCAGGATCATGGAAACACCCAGAAAGAACAGCACGCCAAAAACGATTTTGGTTTCCGGCGAGAAGAGCAGGGTCGCAACTGTAATCAGGATGGCGGCAGCCAACACCTTCAGGCCCCGTTTGCAGCCAGCCCGCAGCATCCGGTTTTCTTCCGTCAGCCCTTGTTGGCGCTCCGGCTGCGGCGCCCGTTCTTCTTTCAGCCCCATGCAGAACCCGCTGACGAGGATGAACATCCAGCAGATACTCTGCTGCCACACATATCCCTGCGTTTTTACGAACCAGGGCCAGTCATACCCGAACAGATACACCAGGTCCCAGCAGGCATGAAACAGAATCATGCTGACCAGGGAAAATCCTCTTAACGTATCCAACAACCGATAACGCATTCGCATACCCTCTTTACGATTTTGCCCGGGACTTTCCGCAATTGCAGCAGAAGGGACCATGATTCAGCTGCCCGCATTCGCATTGCCAGCCGCCCGGAGCCGCAGCGCCGTCTCCTGCCGCCGCATCGTTATCCCCCGCATTTTGTATTGAACTATTCTGGACTGCCAAAGCCGCGCGCCGTTCTGCCAGCTCCCTTTCCTGAAATGAATCGCTGAAAATATTCTTTCCGAAAGCGCCGGAAAGGTTGCGGAAAAAGTCCATGAACCACTCCGCATTATAATATTTATTATTATTTGGCGGAAGACCCGTGGCCGCAATCCGTTCGCCGCACGCATACTGCACCAGCAGATCCATATGATTCGCCGCGCCCAGGGCATGGACGGAATAGCCGTCCAATTGCGCCACGTCCCGCTCCTTTAGCAGCAGGTCCAGACGGACCAGGGCAAAAGCATCCGCATCAAAGGTTTCTTCCTGGTTATCATGATAGCGGTGGATCTCAATACGGCAGCGGGATCCTCCAGGCGTACGGATCAAATGAAAACTATACTCCCCATTCGGATACCATTTTTGTTTTTCTCCTTCAAGGGGCAGAGAAAAATACGAAAAACGGAAATTAAAAATATCAATTTCCGTGGAACGGATTTCCACCGGCTTCTCGTGTTTAATGGAAACATCCTCTATCTTCGGACGAAACACCGGAGGCTGGTAATCAGGATTTTTGTTCAGGGGATCCATGGCTCCCCGCGCAGGCAAACCGTCGGACATTAACGGAACATAACCTGCCGGGCGCTCTATACCCGGCAAAAACTCGGAAGCCCTTAGCCGCATCTTTTCATCCACATTCATGGGCTCTGTGTTAACGTCCTGCGTCTGCTTCGAACCGCATTCCCTGCAGAATGTGTCCTCCGGATCAAGCTGTTGCCCGCACTGCGCGCAGAAAACAGCGGTGTCTGGCAAATTCTGTTTCATGTCCGGCGCCTCCCTTGCACATCATTATCACATTTATCTTTCGTCCAAATTATGCAACTACACTTTTCCAATGAACCTTCATCAATTCCGACAATTGGTAATTTAGGGATTGCTTTATCAGTATCATTGTTAATTTATTCTTCCGATAACCATTTTACAAAAACATCCTTTTTATTGCTGCGAATTACAGCAATCAACGCATTCAACATAGTTTCGTCAATTACGTCGGTCTTATATCTTTTGCCGTCTCTGGCAGGTAATTTTGCTTACACTTTCCCTGTTTTATTTTTAAATTATATCACATTTCTACCTATGACAAAATAAGACGCAGCTCGTATTTGGTATGAAACAAGCTGCGCCAATATTTTTGGAGAATATAAACTTTCGCCCAAAACAATTTTCTCTTTTGTAAAAAATACATATAAGTTATCCTGTAGCGACAAAACGCCATTACAGGCGAAATGATACTCTACAGTGCAATCAGTATAGCTGCAAGGTCGATTTCGTGGAATGAGTACTAATAAGCTATTACTGGCAAGGCATGGCACAAATCGCTAAAACACTCATAAATACTGGGTTTTCGCTCAGCCAGCCTTCCTTCCCTTTTTCTCTTTCGGCACTGTAATGACGTGGCAGGTTTATCCCGCAAGCCGGATTTATGTACGCAAAGTAATGAAGGCACGGGAAGGGCCTGAACAAAACTTCGAGCAGCTTGCGAGGCTTTTTCCCGTTTCTGCGTTCCGGCTTATCCTTCCACCATCTTCAGGAGTCTCGCGAAGCAGTCATCCGCCGCGGGGACTGCACAGTCCAGGATTGCCTGTCCTCTCGCCTCGGCATCCGCCGCGAAGGCCTTGTCCTTCAGGGAACCGGTATTGATCTTTACGTTCAGCCAGGCGCCGAGGATGCCGGCTTTCAGAGACAGCGCCGCCACGCCGAGGTCGCTGGCACAGTTCGTGTTGAAGCCGTCCATCATGGAGGCAATCAGTTCAACAGCCTCCCCCATCAGCTCCATCATCTCCAGCGGTGTCCTGGTGCAGGCCTTCAGGCCTTCCTGGATTGCCAGGCTTCTGGCCGCCTTTTCTTCGTCCGTCGCCTTCGGGAGGGCGTAGGCGTCGCTTACCAGGAGGAACGCGGCCGTGTCCCGGTCCATCACGTCCGCCAGCTTTTCGCGGAGCATCCCGCATTTCGCCTCGACTTCCTTCGCATGCTCCTCATATTCAGCGTATTTCTTTCTGTTCTGTGTCATTCCGCCGACCATCGCTGTCAGCGCAGCTCCGAGGCAGCCGTAAAGCGCCGCGCAGGAACCGCCGCCGGGAGCAGGGTCGCAGGAGGCGACCCGCTCCGTGAAGGCCAGAACGCTCAGTTCTGATAATTTCATCGTTTACTCTCCAAGCATATCGATCAGATGATACTCCATCACCTGATTCTTGTAATCGAAGTTCTCGAGCTTCAGGTAGAATTCCGCGCAGTCCAGGAGTGCCTTTGCCGGCGCAAGCCCCACCAGTTCGCTTCCGACGATATGTGTTCCGTAGCGCTCCGCCAAGGCGCGGATCATCTCGTAGACCACCGGAAGGGAAGTAACTTCATAGTTTACCATATTCATGGATACCTGGGCGATGCCTCTGTCCTCGAGCATGAAGCCCATGGCCTTGCAGGCCTTGAAGCCGCCGGAGGACGCGCGGATCACCTTCGCGATCTTCTTCGCGATCTGCACGTCGGAGGTCGCCAGGTTCACGTTGAAGGCGACCAGCGGCGGACGCGCGCCGATGGCGGTGATACCGGCGGTGGGGTGGATCTTCCGCTCGCCGAAATCCGGCGCCCACTCAGGCTGCAGCAGCTTCTCGGGCATGCCTTCGAACTGTCCCTTTCTGCAGGTCGCCAGGTTCCTGCGCTCCGGCACCGTTGCGGAATCCTCGTACAGGAAGGACGGGATCTTCAGTTCCTCCCACATTCTCTTTCCTAGGCGCTTTGACATCTCAACGCACTCCTCCACGGTCACGTCCATGGTAGGTACGAAGGGGATGACGTCGGTGGCGCCCATGCGGGAGTGCTCGCCCACATGACGGTTCATGTCGATCAGTTCCATTGCCTTCTTCGCGAGACGGAACGCCACCTCTTCCACTGCTTCGGGAGAGCCAAGCAGCGTGAAGACGCTGCGGTTGTGGTTTCCGTCGGTCTGCGCGTCAAAAAGGATGCAGCCCGGCACGCTCTTTGCCACTTCGATCAGCGCGTTGTAGCCAGCTTCATTCTTCTCTTTGCTCAGGCTGAAATTCGGGATGCACTCAACAAGTTTTGCCATAATTCTGTACTCCTCTTAACAGTTTTATTCTGTTCTTCCGTCAGTCTGCGAAGCCCTGCACGAAGAACTTGATGAAAGCGATGGTCTGCGGCTGATAGATGATATCCACCAGGAACGCGCCGACGATGGGAACGATCATGAAGGCCTTTCTGGACATGCCGTACTTGTCCTTGACCGCCGTCATGTTCACGATCGCGGAGGGCGTAGCGCCGAGGCCGTGGCCCAGAAGGCCCGCGCACATGACTGCTGCGTCGTAGTTCTTTCCGAGGATCGGGAAAATGACGAAGATGGAAAGGAGCACCAGTGCCGCCACCTGCGCGACGACGATGAGAAGGACCGGTCCGATCAGGTCAAGCAGCTGATACAGGTTCAGGCTCATCAGCGCCATGGAAAGATACAGGTTCAGCATGACATCGCCAATGCCATCCACCAGTGGGAATCTGAAATGATACCAGTGGAACTGCTCGTTCAGGTTGCGGACAAGCATAGCGACAAACATTGCGCCGACATAGGACGGGAAGCTCATTCCAATCAGCTTGCCGATCCAGCCGGAGATCTCGGTTCCGAGCGCCATGCAGAACAGGATCGCGGTCACGTTCTGCAGGACGTCCAGGTTGGTGAGCTTCTCGCCGTGTCCTGCGTTGATCTCTTCGACGGAAGTGTCCAGGGTCTCGGAGTTGTCCGGGGTCAGGTGGTTCTTCTCGATCAGCATGCGGGCCACCGGGCCGCCCACCAGGACGCCGAAGATCAGACCGAAGGTCGCAGCTGCCGCGCCGACGGTGATACCTGCCGGATAGCCCATCTCGCTAAAGGTGGAACCGTAGGAGCCTGCCGCTCCGTGTCCGCCGATCATGGAGATGGCGCCTGCCAGGAGCGCGTAGGGATACTCAAGGCCTGTCACATTGGCGAGGCCGATGCTGATACAGTTCTGGATGATGGAGACGATGCCGGCAATCAGCCAGTAGACGATCAGCAGGATGCCGCCCTTCTTCAGAAGGGAAAGGGACGCGCCCAGGCCGACGGTGGTGAAGAACGCCACCATGAACAGACTCTGGAAGGTCGTGTCGAACTTGAACGCGAACGCGCCGCTCTGATGTCCGGCAAAGGTGATGAACATGAACAGGAAGCCGCCCACCACAGGAGCCGGAATGCAGTACTTCGTGAGGAAGCTCATCTTCTTCCGGATCCAGAAGCCGATCAGAAGCAGGATGGCGGCCAGCGCCGTCGTCATGACCATCGTACAGATGATATTCAATGTACCTTCAACAGTTTCAAAAGACATAAGTTCCCCCCTTTTCTGACAGGAGCTGTCCGGCAACTCTCAGTGCCCGAGTTGCCGCTGTTTCTACAAACTTCACTTTTTCCCAATCATCCGCAACAGCGCCGTACACCCTTTCAGCACATCCTCGTACGTTTCATCAAAATTTCCCGTGTACCACGGGTCCGCCACATCACGATCCTCGTCGGCAAATCGCAGCAGCTTATAAATTTTCCCGTTTGGATCGCCGCCGAACAGGCGAAGCATATCGCGCATGTTTTCTTCGTCCATGCCGATCAGATAATCATAGGCGTCATAATCCGATCTGTCCAGCAGCGTCGCCCTCCGTTTTGCAAAAGGCACGCTCATCTGCCGCAACTTTGCCTTTGTGCCGTAATGGGTATCGTTCCCCAATTCGTCGCGCCGGGCCGCTTTGGACGCGATCAAAAATCGATCCTCCAACCCCGCCTTGCGCACCAGGTCTTTCATCACGAACTCTGCCATGGGAGAGCGGCAGATGTTGCCGTGGCATATAAATAGTACTTTTATCATCTTTTTATAACTCCATATAAGTCTTGTATTTCTTCTCAAATGCTTGGTATCACAGGGTTTTTCGGGTTTTGATACCCCTGCTGTTTCCGGGGTATCTTCTCAAATCGTCCCGTATCTTCTCATGTTTTTCCCTGCAATATTGGTAAATTCATTGGTATAGTCAGCGGCTTTACCAACGGGCTTTTTCAGCCATTCGCTACCCGAAGCACCTCGGCTTTGGCATCATCGAAGTTTACATGGGTATAGACATTCAGGGTTACACTGATGTCTGAGTGACCCATGATATACTGCAATGTCTTCGGGTTCATTCCGGATTTTGCCATGTTGGAGCAAAATGTGTGTCGGCATACATGAGGGGTTACTTTCGGCATCTGGATGCGGTAAATCTTGTTGTACTTTTCAACGATGTGTTCCAAATACTTCTCCCAGTGCAGGGCTACCTTTGGCATATCGTTTTTATCCAGACACAGGAAGCGGATATACCCATCCACCATTGGCTCGACCTTCGGTGCTTCACGACTGGCAATGATTCTGCGGAAACAGGCTGCAACTTCTTCGGTCATCGGCACATAGCGGGTACCGCTCTCTGTCTTAGGCTCCTCAATCACATATTTCATCTGGGAGGTGCGCTGCAACTGATGGTCTACCTTGATACGCATTTCATCAAACTCAATCTCAGAAACCGTCAGTCCGCAGAACTCGGAAATACGAAGCCCGGTATGAAAAAGAATATAGATTGCATCGTAGTATCT
>DDQB01000098.1 GCA_002342505.1 Acidaminococcaceae bacterium UBA2453 | reverse complement strand
AGCCTGATTGAAATGTGGCGTTTGCTTTTCGTCCTCGCGCCCTGCGGGAGCGCGACGCTTATTCAGGCGGCGTCAGCCCGGGCTTATAAACTTCAATTTACTTTTTCACAATGCACGACAGATTCCGCAGTATGCCCCCGATGATCTCCGGCTTGTTCATGGTATAAATGTGCACATCCATAAACCCGTTGGCCAGAAGATCCAGCACCTGGGTCGTGGCGTAATTGATCCCCGCCTGCTTCATGGCCTCCGGGTCGTCTCCGAACTTCTCCACAATGGCCCGGAAGCGGGGCGGCAGCTTCGTGTCGCTCAGCTTGCAGATGTGCTGGATCTGTTTGGCGTTGGTCACCGGCATGACGCCCGGTACCACCGGAACTGTAATACCGTGGGCCAGCAGCCGGTACATATAGTTGTACATGGTGTCATTGTCAAAAAACATCTGGGTGACAAGAAATTCCACGCCGCTGTCAATTTTCATCTTCAGCTTTTCAATATCGTCGTTCAGGCCCGCGCTTTCCGGATGCCCTTCCGGGTAACAGGCGCCGCCCACGCAGAAATCCCCAAAAGATTTAATTTTTTTTACCAGATCGCTGGCATGCTGATAGGTCGCATTCTCCAACGTAACTCCGTCCGGCAGGTCGCCCCGCAACGCCAGAATATTGTTCACGCCTTTATCCCGCAACTGGGCAAGCACGTTTTCTATCCGCTCCTCATCCGCATTGATACAGGTGAGGTGCGCCATGGAAGGTACGCCGCACTGTTTCACTTCGGCCGCGATGGCCACTGCTTCCCCCGCGTTGGAGCCGCCGGCGCCATAGGTCACGCTGATGAAAGAAGGCCGCTGCGCCGCAATAGCGCGTACGATCTCCAGCGCATTGTCCAGCTGCGATCCCTGCTTGGGCGGGAACAGTTCGCAGGACACGCCCGGCTTATTTCCTTTTAAATGATTTATAATTTTCATGTCTGCGCCCCCTCTGCCGCATGCTATTTTACAATTCATAGCTTTACAGTAGTGTTACAACAATTATATGAAAAATTTAATTTTATTGCAAATATCTTTTTTGTCTTATAACACAAATAGAGATAGCCGATGTTTGGACGTTGGCTTCCCCTGAAATTGATTTGTTTTAGATAAAAACCGCCGATTGCCCGTCGGCGGTTTTCTTTGTTTTGATTACGTTATTCTGTTATGAACTGTGTTTCCTTTACAATCAGATCTGTCCGATAGCTTTCAGGATGACCTGGGCGATGATGGCGGAACCGATGTAAGTGCCAATAAATACTACGCAGCTTACCAGCACGATACGCCAGCTGCTTTCCGCAAACACATCCAGGTCTTTGCAGATCGCGACGCCTGCATAAGCCAAGATCGGGGTGCACAGCTGCAGGAAACCAACCTTGGAAACCGCTGCAGTGATAGGAGCCGCCGTGGGAAGCCCCGGATAGGTGAGGATACAGCCAATGGTCACCACGTACGCCACGCCGGGGATACCGCCGGGCATCACCTTGCCCAACCAGATGCCTACAAATGCAAGAGCAATCAGGAACAGCATACCGGGGATGGCTTCCACAAACCCGAATTTAGTCCCTACTACATTGGCAACTAACGAAAGGAAACCGCAAACCAGTAAAACGCCTAATGTTTCACTCATCTTCATTTCGCGTCACCATCCTTTCCTTCTTCCAGAGTTTTCAGCACAGGGGGTTCTGGATCCACACCGTATTTGATGCGGTAGCTCTTTTTATACAGCCATTCCGCAAAGGGCAGGGCCATCCAGATACTCATGTACAGACCGTCCAGGCCGGACAGCATGTTGGATGCCGCGCCGAAAGCAGCCAGCTGGTCTGCCATCTGGGGATACATGGCGGAGAGGGATCCTACCGCCGCAGTCATCATGCTGGCGGAACCGACGCCGGCAGCCATTGCCAGCGCATAGGGATGGAAGGGCAGGTATGCCGCTGCCAGGCTGGCCATCAGGCCGAAGAAGATGGTGCCGATAACCGTACCGCAGATGTAAACGCCCATAACACCGCGGCCTTCCGCGCCGTCCAGGCCGAACCGTTCGCCGATAAGGGCTACGTTGGGTTCACGGGCTACCGAGTGAGCCGCGCCGATGGCTTCCCGTTTCAGGCCTACAAATACAGCCAGGGGAACGCCGATGATGATGGTGCCAAGGTTACCGAACTCCTGCAGGATCAGCGCAGGGGATGCGGCCAGGATCTTCGGCAGGCTGGGACCAACCAGCGTACCGTACCGGGCCATGAGCAGCATCAGGGTAACGCCCAGCAGAGAGCTTGCTGTTTTTACCTGTTTGTCGGTGGAAATTTTGGTGAACCGGGGCGCTGTCATCACGCCCATCAGCAACGCGTACATCATGGGCAGCAGCACGATGGTGCCAACGCCAACCTTGATGGAAATGTTGCCGATCTTTTCCGCCACAACGATCAGGATGAGAACGATGAGATGAAGACGGAAATCTGTCATTTTTTTCACTTCCCTAAATAAAAATTTTATAATTCAGGAAAGCTAAAATAAATTTTGCTCCCCTGTAATTATTTTTTAAAAGTTATTATCGCAACGCAGGCTGCCAGCTGTTCCACCGGCAAAGTGTTCCATAAAAATTCCTGCTGCCTGCTTCGCGAAAACTTTTCTTCTTAATAGTTAGCATTAATAATTAGCAGCGCTTTACGAAGAAAAATAAGAATCACACTTGGCGATGTATTCTTCTTTGGTAAGCAGCGGTTTGTTCTCCGCCAGGATCTGTTTCGCGCAGGCCGCGTCGTCATACAGCAGGTCCACGATCATCCGGGCAAAGGCTTTGGCCGGTGTGATCACGGCCGCGGAGAAATCCGTCACCGTAAAGTCTTTGGTGTGCAGGGAACCGTCGGTACCGCCGATGAAGGGATGGATGGCAGGCATCAGGTGGGATACGTCACCCATATCCGTGGAAGCGTTGAAGTGTCCGGCATCCACGATTTCCGTTTCCGGCGAGAACTGTTTCACGTTTTCCACAAACAGGTCGTTCATGGCCTTACAGCAGTGCAGCGGCAGCATGCCCGGCAGGGTCTCTACGACAGTCTGTGCGCCAACGGCGTCGCCACCGGCTTTCAGCGCCGCGTCTACCCGCTTGTGGGTGTTATCGATGGCATCCATGGTAGCCGCCCGCACATACAGCTCCATGCGCACGTCGGAAGGCACATTGTTCACCAGGTCCCCGCCTTTGGTGATGATGGGATGCACTCTTACGATATCTTTTTCCTGGAAGGTTTCCCGCAGGGCGTTGATGCCCATCAGGCCCAGGCAGGCCGCGTTCAGGGCGTTGATGCCTTCATGGGGGGCATTGGCCGCGTGAGCGGATTTGCCGATATACTGCACCGTCTTGCCTACAAAACCATTGCTGGAGCTTCCGATAGCCACTGCCTTCTGGGGCATGTTAGCCTGAGAATGCATCATCATGGACATGTCGATATCATCAAAGCAGCCTTCATAGATCAGCTGGCCCTTGCCGCAGATGTAATGCAGCTTGCCCTGTTCCCGCAGGCTTTTGCGGTAGGTGATCTCCACGTACTCTTCTGCCGGGACGGAGAAGAACACCGCATCCCCTGCCAGCTCCTTCATAACGCCGGACTTTACGATGCCGGTACAGGCCGCCAGCATCACAGCGGTCTGGAGGAAATGGCCGCAGGTATGGGCCGCCCCTGTCTGGGGATCTGCCTTGGGACTGTCCGGGGTGCCGATGGCATCCAGTTCTGCCAGCACCGCTACAGTGGGTCCCGGCTTACCGCCTTTCACCCGGCTCTTTACGCCGGTCAGGGCCAGCCCTGTCTGGGGATCCAGGCCTAACCCGCGCATATAGTCTTCTACCTTCTTTGCTGTTTTGGTTTCCTTGAAACCCAGTTCAGGTTCGCTTTCAATGCACAGCGCCAGCTTTTCAATATCCGCCGCCGCTT
>DDQB01000097.1 GCA_002342505.1 Acidaminococcaceae bacterium UBA2453 | reverse complement strand
TTCGACGACTTGATTAGTTTACATCATCTTTTGGACTTTGTCAACTACTTTTTTATCTTTTTTATAAAAAACAGGAAGGACTGCATCAAAACGAGAGATCATCTGCTTTTTAAAGCAGTCCATCCAATTAAATTTTTATGAACTACTTCTTTTTTTCTTCGGTTTTCCCTGTCTGGAATTTAAAATTATCAATTTCCGGACGCATATCATCCGCGCCTTCATTAACATCTTCCATCAGCAGCGCCTGAATCACGATTGCACATTCAAGCCGTTTCTTTTGGATTTTGCATCCATATTCATACGGCTTTGTAATATCCCCGTTCACCAGTTCCGCATTGGCATGGCAGCCGCCGCTGCAGAAAAAACGCGCCCAGCATTCTTTGCATTTCGGTTTCGTCATCACATGGGTATTCCGGAACTTTTTCACAAGGTCTGTTCTCTCAACGCCTGTCTCCAACGTACCCATCCTGTAATTTTCCCGTCCCACAAACTGATGACACGGATAAATCTCGCCGGACGGCGTAATCGCAAAATACTCGTGTCCGGCGCCGCAGCCTGCCAGCCGTTTAGCAACGCAGGGACCGTTATCCAGCGCCACATTAAAATGGAAAAAGTCAAAGGGCTCCCCTTCGCCGCGACGGCGTTTCAAATATTCTGCCGCCAGCTTGTCATACTCCGCAAACAAAACAGGCAGATCTTCTTCCGTCAATGTATACGGCTCTGTGGTTCCGACTACGGGTTCCATGGAGATTTCCCTGCCGACTTCCGCCATCTTCAGCACTTCATCTGCAAAATGTGTGCTGAAATGCGTATAGGTGCCCCGCAGATAATAATTCCATCCTTTGCGGCTTTTAATGATCTTCTTAAAGCCGCGCACTGCCGCATCGTAACTGCCGGTCTGATTGGGGAAGGGGCGCATGGCGTCATGCATCTCCTTTCCGCCGTCCAGGCTCAGCACAACCATGACGCGGTTATCATTTAAAAATTTGATGTTTTCATCATTCAGCAGCGTTCCGTTAGTCGTCAGCGTCAGTTTGATGTTTTTGTCCGCCTCAACTTCACGTTTTCTTGCATACCGGATGATTTCCTTTACTACTTCAAAATTCACCAGCGGTTCGCCGCCAAACAGGTCTATCTCCAGATTATGCCGCTTGCGGCTGCCTGCAATCGCAAAGTCGATTGCTTTTTTCCCTGTTTCCACGCTCATCAGCTCCCGCTTGCCGCCAAAATCACCCGTCCCCGCAAAGCAATACTTGCAACGCAGATTGCAGTCATGCGCCACGTGCAGGCATAACGATTTCAAAACCGGTTCAGTCGCAAACGTTTCTGGCACATCAAATTCCGGTGAGAACAACAGTCCCTGTTCCATCAGTTCATGCAGTTCCCCCAATATTTCCCGCAGCTCCGCTTCTTCATAAACATCTTTCAGCGCGGCGACGGTCGCTTCATCATTTTTCCCATCGAAGATTCCTAAAATATCATACGTCTCCCGATCAATCAGATGCACAGCCCCGCTGTTTACATCCAATACGGCCATATCATCGTTAACCTTCATACGGTGGATCAACTGATTTTCCATATTATCTGCCTTTCTGTCCAAACCACCGATCCACCAAACGTCTGATAAGAAAATAACGATGAATCAGGGTTTCTGATATGAAAACAGCTCCCCGCATCAACAGGGAGCTGTTTAATATGCTGGTCTTCTTAAGAAGCGCTGATTAAAACGATTTAGTCAGTGCTCTCTTAGGTTATTCATGTTCGCAAACCTGATTGCCAACAGTGCAGGAAGTTTTGCAGGCAGACTGGCAGGATGCCGGGCATTCGCCGCAGCCGCCGGTACGCAGCGTTTTGTTCAGCATAGCTTTATTAACCGTCTTGATGTGTTTCTTCATAACTCAACCCTCCTCGGATAACTTTGATACTTTATTGTACCCTGTTTTGCTTCATTATGCAATACTTTTATAAGAATCACAGACAGAAAAATCATAAAAACGTTTCCTGCAGGAAAGTAAGCGTCCTGTCCAACAGTTCAGCAGGAATCCCTTTTTCTTCCAGATAGCCGAAAATATAACATTTCAGCAACGCTTTCTCTATATCTTTAGCGCCGCGCCCCCTGTCATACACTCCGGCCCGCCGCATTTCAAAAGGCCGGTCCTTTACAATCTTCAACGTATTGCATCCCGGCACGCCGGAATAAGCATATTCATATTTAACATGTTTTTTAATTTCCGCAATGACCGCATCGTTAAACGAACCATTGGGGAATGCGATTCCCGCAATCCAAAATCCCATCTTTTCATGGAAAAGGTTCAAAGGCTGGTAAATTTCCCAGGGAAGGAAATTGGGTTTGATCATTGCCAGCGGATCGTGGCTCATCGTGTGGGAACCGATCTCCATCCCCTGCCTGTGCATTTCCTGTAACTGCGGAAAAGACATGTATTGAATGATCCCATCCTTATTAAAAGTCATCCCTACATCTTTTCCTACTACATAAAAATTGCCGCGATAATCATACTTTTTTAACAAAGGAAAAGCCGTTGAATAATTGTCCTCGTAGCCGTCGTCAAACGTCAGGATGACCGTACGGGCAACATTCTGCCCGCTTTTTAACAGAATAATGGCCTGTTGCGTCGTTACTACATTAAAATCATGGGCCTTCAGATATTTCAGATGTTCTTCAAACACCTCGGGAGCCACGCACAGCTCCGCCGGCCACTTGTCCGGCGTATGGTTGATACTATGATACATCAGCGCCGGTATGGCATGCATCTTGTAATTCTCAAAATCTTCCCTGATTATCCCTTTATACACCATCCCGGCAATTGCGCCGATCACCAGCAAAACGCGCAGGACGCGATACAACAATTTAAATATACTCACTTATATCCATACCTCTGTTCACAGCAATCTGCTGTATTTTTTTCAGGCGATGGTTCAGTCCGGATTTTCCCACTGCGCCCTCAGTAAATTCTACCAGATCGTTTAATGAAATATCCGGATGCTGCAACCGCAACGCAGCCGTTTCTTTCAGTTTGTCAGAAAGCAATTCATAGAGACCCTGCTCCTGCAAATAGTTGATGCAGGCCACCTGCAGCAAGGAAGCCCGGATGACCTTATTCAGGTTTGCCGTTTCACAGTTTACCTGACGATTCACATTATTACGCATCTCTTTTACGATCCGTACATTTTCAAACTCCAACAGGGACTGATGCGCGCCAATTATGGAAAGAAAATCAATAATATGGTCTCCGTCCTTCAAATAAACAATATAATCCTTCTTTCGGTCAGTCATCCGCGCCGAAAGGGAAAATCCCTGCATAGTCTTCAGGATCAGACGCGCAAACTCTTCATTTTCTGTCACAATCTCCATATGATAATCGCTGGACGGACGGCTGACGGACCCTCCCGCCATAAAAACGCCGCGCAAAAAGGCTTTACGGCAGCAGGAGCGCCCCAGCAGGTTGTATTTTGCATCCTCTTCCCCCGCCGGCAATATCTGCAATTCCTGCAGGGCCTTCGCTACGTTGCCGTCAGGCACCACTTCAATCTGATACCGGTTATTCTTTTTCAGCCGGCGCGAGCGTGTGATCACAACTTCGGTCTGCACCTGGTAATTGCTTTTCAAAACCTGCAAAACCCTGCGGGCCAGCGCTGCATTTTCAGTCGAAAAATGGATCCCGATATTTTTCCCGCGCAGGATCAGCGCACCGCTCATACGTAACACGCCCAGCAACTCAGCCTTTTCACAGCAGGGTTTCTGCCCTTCCAGCCGTGCAAGTTCATTTTTAACATCCGATGAATATGACAAAACTTCCTCCTGCTCCGCAGAGCATTTCACTGCAGGCGCCGCCGAAGCATTGCATCCCTGCAAAGTCTCTTCCAGCCAGCAATCCCTTTACCCAGGTTACTTCCGCTCCAGCATCTTACTGATCTTGCGCATATTGTGACGCATAAAGAAATAATCAAAGAAGACAAAGCCACGGCCAAACAGACGCAGGCGGTATGTCAGCGACATAATGACCTGGGCCAGCTTCTGCGGATCGTGGCGCACCATGTCCGACTTGCTGACCAGTCTGGCGGGAATCACTTTGATCCCCAGCTGTTCGATCTTTTCGATATCCGGCGTAATCGGCTCCTGATCTTTTGCCTTATATATTTTTTTCTGCTCTTCTGAAATTTCCTGTCTGTTGACCACAACATAGTCTAAAAACTGTTCGCCGGCATAGTCGATCATGGCCTTCACATGATCATAAGCGCCATACCCGTCCGTTTCCCCCGGCTGCGTCATGACATTACAGATATAGATTTTAATCGCCTTGCTTTGCAGCACTGCCTCCCGAATTTCCGGTACCAGCAGATTGCAGATCACGCTGGTGTAGAGACTGCCCGGTCCCAAAATCAGGATATCCGCGTTCAGGATCGCTTCCACCGCACTTTTAACAGCCGGGACCTTTTCCGGGATCATGCGCAGCCGCCGTACCTTTTTGCGAGCCTGGGCAATTTCCGCCTGCCCCAGGACAAAGGTGCCGTCAGTCATATCCGCAGCCAGCTGGATGCTTTGCAGCGTTGAGGGAATGACCTTGCCGCGAACATTAAAGAGCTGACTGGCTGCTTCCAGCCCCTGTTCCATCCCGCCTTCCGTCTCTGCAACAGCAGCCAGGAACAAATTACCCAGACTGTGTCCGGAAAGATACGAATCGCCTTTAAACCGAAACTGCATCACGCGTTCCATCAGCGGCTCACGGTCTGCCATGGCCACCAGACATTTACGCAGATCCCCGGGCGGAATGATGCCCAGATCCTGCCGCAGCCGTCCGGAAGAACCGCCGTCATCCCCAACGGTTACCACAGCGGTACAGTTACCCGTGATAAACTTCATGCCCCGCAGCATCGTAGAAAGCCCGGTGCCTCCGCCAATGGCGGTAATAGCCGGACCACTGCTCAGCTTCCGCTGGGTAAAAATCGTTTCCATCAGGGAACCGCTGCTTTCCGGACTCACCGCTTCCACTACAGAGCGCACAATCCGTTTGACAGCATAGATCATGACGCAGATCCCCAGCAACATGCCGGTGATCCCGATCACATACGTCACACTGTTCCCGTATTTACCTGTCGTCAGGTAACTGATGCGGAACAACAGCTCTTCCGCCATACCCATGACCTGATTATTAAACAGCACTGCCAGGGAAAACGCGCAGACGATAACGCCTGCCGTAAACAGCAGAAGCCACCGCTTCAGCTGAATCCCCGGGCAAAGCCAACTGATCCATCCCATGCAACAAACCCCTTACAAATATAATGCGATCCCGTTAATCCTTTTGATTCAGTTCCCGGTGCAGCAATTCGACCCGGTACGATTTCAGCCGCAGGTAATTGCAGAGATTGTTGGCAATGTACACAGACCGGTGCTGCCCGCCGGTACATCCCACGCTGATTACCAGCTGGCTCTTCCCTTCTTTTTCATATTTCGGAATCAAAAAATTCAGCATCTCACATTCCATCCGGAGAAATTTGAAAGTCTCCGGAAACTTATTCAGAAAATCCTGCACCGGTTTATCATTACCGGTCAGCTTTTTCAATTCGGTTTCATAAAACGGATTGGGAAGGAACCGCACATCCAGGACCAGATCGCTGTCCAGCGGCAGCCCGTGTTTAAATCCGAATGACTGTACCACGATCAGCATCCGGGGCGCAGACGTATCGTCGCCGAACAGATGCCCGATCTCTTCCTTCAGCATGCTGTTGGAATAATGCGATGTATCAATGACCGCCGTCGCCCGCTGTTTTACCTCTGCCAGCGACGTTCTTTCCAGAAACACGCTTTCCGCCAGGCTGTTGCGTCCCTTTTCCAGCGGATGCCTGCGGCGCGTCTCTTTATAGCGGCGGATCAGCGTTGCATCGTCCGCATCTAAAAACAGCAATTCAAAATCAAATCCGTTCGCCTGCATTTCATCCATGATCTCCACCAGGCTTGCAAACGAATCGCCGCCCCGCGCATCAATGACCATGGCTGTATTACGCCCGGGAGTCTGACGGCTTAACTCGACAAACTTCGGCAGCAGCATGACCGGAAGATTATCCACGCAGAAATAATTCAGATCTTCCAACGTGCGAAGCACCTGCGTTTTCCCCGCACCCGACATGCCCGTTATAATTACAAAACGATTCTGTTCCATCCGCCCTCCTGTCGCAAACTTTTGCGTCATGAATCTGCTCATCCGTACATCAGGCAGCAAATTCTCACAAACACATTGCATGCCTGTTTATATAAGGAACTATTCCATTCTATTAATAGACATTATATCACAAAGAAAGCGTATGTGAATACATGGAATCGCCTGATTCATCGTAATAAAAAAGACCGGCCTTATTGCAGACCGGTCCGGACAAACTGCTTTCCCCAATAATTCTTCAGCTGTTAAACGCTTTATTCTGTTTAATTCCGATGACAGGCACAAGCCGCGCTCCCAAAATAGCTGCCACAACACACAGCACCGCATCCCCGGGAACCGCCAGGATAAAACAGTACAGTACCAGCGGCCACAAAGCGATAGGCGTACCCAGATAGAAATTGCTGATCACGTAACAATATACCATGCCGCACAGATAAACAACCGCAAGGTTCAGCGCATTGCCGATCAGCAGGTTTTTAAATGTCGGACGGTTTTCCTTTTCCGCAAAATAGCCGGAAATGTACGCGCCTAAGGCAAAGCCCGGCAGATAACCGAAGCTCGGTTTAAAAATGTAACCGGGGCCTCCCCCTTCCGCAAAGACCGGGACGCCCATCAGTCCCAGCACAATGTAAATCGTTACGCTTAACGCGCCTAACCTTGAACCTAACAAAACGCCCGCCAGCGTAGTAAACAAAAACTGCAGCGTGAACGGCACCACCGGGACCGGAATGCGGATAAACGCGCCGATCGCAATCAGCGCCGTAAAGATGGCGCATAAAATATGGTTTCGCAAATGGGTATTGTGCACAGGAAAAGCCTCCTAATTATTCTGGAATCTGATTCTTTCATTTTTATAAACCAATGAGGACAACCACCGCCTGCAGGTTCAAAATATCAGAACGCACAGGGATCGGAGAATTCTTTAATATCTTTACTCCGTACCCGGGCGAAGATTTCCTCCATGGATTTTTCCAGCCGGCCCAGCATCTCATCAATTTCATCCGTAGTAGATGCCAGCGGCGGCATGAACACGATCACATCCCCGATGTTGCGGATGATCAGTCCGTATTTGCGCGCGTTCTGGCAGATCCCGCCCGCCATCTGCAGCCCTGCGTCAAAAGGCTGCTTTTTCGCTTTATCCAGCATCAGTTCAATGCCGCCCAGCATACCGCACTGGCGGGCATCGCCCACAAAATCCATTTCATTCATTTTTGCAAAATGCTGGCGGATGACTTCCATTTTGGGAGGCAGTCCCGCAATTACGTTATCGTCCCTGAAAATTTTCAGACTGGCCAGCCCTGCGGCGCAGGCCAGGTTGTTGCCCGTATAGGAATGACCATGGAAGAATGTTTTGTATTCTGTGGGCTCGCCTAAAAACGCATTATAAATTTCGTTGGTCACCAGCGTAGCGCCTAACGGCAGATACCCGGCGCTGATCCCCTTGGACAGGCACATCATGTCCGGCAACACATCTTCATGGTTGCAGGCGAACATCAGGCCGGTGCGTCCAAAGCCAACCGCCACTTCGTCCACGATCAGCAGCACATTATATTTTTTCGTCAGCTCCCTGACGCCTTTGATATATCCTTTCGGCTGCATCAGCATACCGGCCGCGCACTGGCACAAAGGCTCGATAATCATGGCCGCCGTATGGTCCGCGTGTTCTTTCAGGTAATCTTCCAGTTCCTTCAGCAGGCGATCCAGAAATTCCTGCTCCGAATGCACGTCCATCCTGGTGTGGAAATAGGACGGACAGGTGACCCTGTGGGTACTGAACAGCAACGGCTTGTACGCCTTGTGGAACACTTCCACGTTGCCCACAGATACGGCGCCCACCGTGTCCCCGTGATAGGAATCCCCCAGATTGATAAAATCTTTCTTCTCCGGATGGCCTGCGTAATTCCAGTATTGGAACGCGATTTTGATCGCCGCTTCCACCGCCGTGGAACCGTCGTCCGAATAAAAGACCTTGTCCAGTCCAGCCGGTGTTACTTCCACCAGCTTCTCCGCCAGTTCTGCGGAAGGTTCGTTGATCAGGCCCAGCAGCGTGCTGTGTTCCACTTTGTTCAGTTCCGCGATGATAGCGTCGTTGATTTCCTTGCGGCGATGGCCATGGATATTGACCCACAGGCTGGAAATGGCATCCAGGTATTCCCTGCCTTCTGTATCATACAGCTTCACACCGTCTCCGTGATCGATGACCAGCTGGGGATTTTCCAGCCAGCCTTTCATCTGTGTAAACGGATGCCAGATATATTTTTTGTCAAGTTCTTCCCATTTGTTCATTGCAATCTCTCCCTGTCTCTGTAAATTTTGCCTGCCTTCTTATTATCATTGCGCACATTGCGTCAGGCAGGACTATCCATTATAGCAGGCTGCGGCCCGCTTCAGTATCGTATCCAGCGCTACATTTTTTTTCACAAGCTTCGCCAGCGTTTTGGGATCATTCAGTTCGTCCTCCGTCATAAGCGGCAATTTTCCCAACACGGGAAGCCCCGTCAGTTTTTCATAATAAAACAGATTGCTTTTTTCCAGATGCCCCGCATGTTCCTCATCCCATCCATTCACCAGGAAGCCAAGGACCGGTATGCCGTGCTGCTGACAGTAGTATGATGTGAGCACTGCGTGATTTACATTCCCCAGCACCGGTTTGACAACGATCAGAACCGGAATCCCCAGCGCGCTGAAATAGTCTTTCACCAGAAAATCGTCGGTAATCGGCGCCGTGATGCCGCCGATGCCTTCCAATACAGAAACCTCATGACTTTCGATACAGGCTTTTGCGCCGGCGATCATTTTATCCGGTTCCAGCGCAACGCCCTCCAGCTTGCTCGCCTCTGCCGGAGCCAGCGCCGCTTCCAGCACAACCGGGATCACCTGTTTGCGCAATGTGTCCGGATATCCCGCGCACTGCATCTGGAACTCGGCGTCTGTGGAAATCAGCTCACCATCCTGTCGCCGTACGCAGCCGGACGCTACCGGTTTAAAGATGCCCGGCGTAATGCCGCGATACCGCAGCGCCGCTGCCAACGCGCCCGTTACCACCGTCTTTCCCATTTCCGTATCCGTTGCCGTAATACCTATTGCAATCAATCCGCATGCCTTCTTTCCGAAATAAATGTTCCCTTCCATCCTGCAAAGTGGCAAATCCGTTTCCCATTCCTTGCAGCCAACCTCCTGTTGCAGCGAAGCTCCCTGCATCACCTGTCCGCTGCGCAGCAGTTTCTTTTGCTGCAGACTGCCTGTTGCACAGTTTCATCTTTTTTTAGGAACGGCTGCTCCATGACAGCGCGATCTTCAGTTAACCGTAATCTCGTAAAAGTTTACGAAAGTAATTATAAAACTTTCCTCTTCGTTAGTCAACCTTTAATTTCCTATAAGTTAACGGTAATTATAAAAAAAGAACAGCCGTCACGCATTCATGTCTGATGGCTGTCCTTGTGATATATCATTCAATGGTCCAGATAGCTGTACGGTCGAAGAACATTCCGGCACTTCCGAACACAAGCTATTCTATTTTACAGTGCACCGGCAAGAACCCTTTCAATCACCTGCGCCACGCCGTCATCATCATTGGATGCCGTCACGATCTTCGCCGCGGTCTGCACCGCCGTTTTCGCATTGGCCACCGCTACCCCGATCCCGGCATTTTGAATCATGCTCAGGTCATTGTTACTGTCCCCGATGCACATGACCTCCTCCGGTCTGATGCCGTAGGATTCCGCCACGGCTCTGACTGCGTTCCATTTATTGACGCCCGGTTCCATCAATTCCAGGAAGTTGTCCCGGGAACTGGTCACCGCTACTTTTCCTTCAAACTGCTGCTGGATATCCTTCCAGACGGTTTCAAATTCATCCGGCTGCGTCATGGCCAGCAGTTTATAAGGCGCGGACTGGGGATGGTACAGTTGTTCCCCCACGGGTGTTGCGGGAATGCCCGAAATCTCCGTATACCGACGGGAAAAAACCGTTTCTTCCTTCACCCAGAGCGCATCGCCCTGATAAGACTGGATATAGTATCCTTTTTCCTTGCAGTAAGCCAGAAGCTCCAGTGCTGTTGCCAGTTTTAACGGATGTTCATAATACACCTTGCCGCTTCTGCTCCCCTTCACCAGCGCGCCGTTGTAGGTCACCATCGGCACATCCAGGCCCAGTGCATCCGCATAGGGCTTAACAGACACATACATGCGCCCGGTCGCAATCAGAAAAATGATCCCCTTATCAATCGCTCTGTGAATCGCCGCCGCATTCCGTTCTGAAATTTTCGTTTCACTGTTCAACAGCGTGTCGTCCATATCACTTGCAATTAATCGTACAGCCACAATCCTCGCTCCTTTTCCATTCCTTTATATTTCTTTCTCTCCGTTACTTCGTTTCATTCAAAGTAAACTCATTGATCGCTGCCATCAGAACGCACAGTAGCAGCAAAAAAATCGCCGAACCCAAACCGAAACGCAGCTGCCAGCCCGGCAGGAAATGCGCAATGCTGACAATGATGCAGCTGCAGCCCACAACTTCCAACGCGCAACGCAGCAGACGACTGCGCGCCGTTTTCCGCAGCACAAAGGCAAGCAGCGCCGAACAAAAACCAAGCAGCGCGCTTCCCAGAACCGTGCCTCCCAGTGTGACAACCGGTATGAAATCCGTATTATAAATCGCAATAAATGCCGCCACTCCTGCAGTAACAAAAGCAGTTAACAAATTATACAAAGTCATTCGCCAGATATTTCTTTCTTAATTTTTATTCAAGCTTTTCCGATTTGGTTTTCTGTTTCAGTTTTCCTATTGTGTTTTCCGTTTTAGTTTCTCATTTTTATTTCTTATTTTTATTTTTTATTTTCAATTTTAGTTTTCCGTTTTGGTTTTACATTTTATCTTTC
>DDQB01000017.1:2428-3653 GCA_002342505.1 Acidaminococcaceae bacterium UBA2453 | reverse complement strand
GGAAGGGTTTGCCCCATCGCAGCATGTCGCGACAAGCCGCAAGCCTGCGGCGCGTCGGCGATGCGCTGCGGGGGATAAGCAGGGACCCACAAGCTTTGCTTGTGTGGTCATCGCTTATGCTGTGCAAGGAGGGACGGCTTAGAGCGACCTTATTCCTCAATTAAAGATGCGCGCTCTACTACGTTCAGTCCAGCAATATCGTTGTCGAACAGCCCGCCCAGCGCTTTGCCTACTGCCAGCAGTTTGTCCGGTTCTGCGTCCGGCTTTACGTTGGAGTAGGTGTAGCTTTTGGTCACCTGGTTGCCGTCTGCGTCCTGCCCGCGGACGATGGAAACGGATAAGGTGCGTTTGGTTACATTCATTACAGCTGCCATGGTTTTACCTCCTTTCATTGGATTTTGGTGCGGGACTTACTGCCCGTCCGGCTACATACGCAGGCCCTACGATTCTGCCGCGCGCCGGGTTAGCACGCCCGCTATTTCACTGCAACGGGTTCGCTGCAGTAAAAAACGGTTTCAGTCTGCTTCCTCATGCGGCCTGCAGTACTTCTTCCCTTTCTTCTTCCATCTCATTCCGGTAGAAGTTCGCTTTTTCCCGCAGCAGTTCCCCGCCGGGGTACAGCAGCTTATAACAGGGATCGGCCGGCAGGAACCACAGGTCCCACCGCATGTCCGGGTCGCCGTCGCCGGGGCCGTAGCCATCCTTGAACGCCGCCTCGCAGTGGGTCATCACATGGTAATCGTCAATGTCCAGCCGCAGCTCTTCGCAGAGGATCGCCACGATCTTTGCCAGCACCTCGATCTGTACAGCGGTGGGCGGTTCCGGCCCAAGGTCGATCAACGCGCAGTCCCGGTCCACATCGTCCCCATCCACATACGCGGCCTCCGCCCTGCAGGCTTCCACATGGGACGGGCACCAGCAGCGGGCATCATATCCGCAGCACAGGGCGATTCCGATACTGTTGTGACTGCGCATCCATGTATGGGTCTTGTATGCGGCCAGGGTTTTGCAGTTCACATACACCGTGCCGTCCCGATCCACACACAGGTGGTAGTCGTCGAACACCTGGCCGTAATGGCCGGCCGTCCAGTGCAGGTAAATGCGGCTGATGCCATTCCGCACTTCCCTTGCCATTTCACGTAACGTTTCTTCATTTACTTCCACAGGGTTTTGTACAATCATTGTTAACACGCTCCTTTGTTTTTTGTTTTGGGTTATTTACCCT
>DDQB01000017.1:0-2395 GCA_002342505.1 Acidaminococcaceae bacterium UBA2453 | reverse complement strand
TTTATTTTTTTGCAAAAAAAATCTGCATCGCCTGACACAAAAAAAATCCCGCTCTTGCGAACGGGATTTTCATTATAAAAAAACAGCTCTCTGCTTACTTTAAAAATAAGCAGAAAGCTGTGAATTTCTATTTGTTTTTTTCAATGATAATGACTCGTACAAACTGGAATTTGTCGCTCTGCCAGTATGGAAATCATCCAACGGACAGAAGTGATGGATGATAAACTCCAAATCCCAATTCGTCAATCAGTCGCAAATATACCCTAATTCACCAAAATAAAGAGGAGGTAAAATATTCAATTTTAGAGCAACTTATTTTTCCAGCCCCTTCAGCAAAATCTTCAGAATCGGAACATATAATGAAACAAAATGCCTCGCCCCACGTCCTACATCCGGGAAAATATCTATATGCTGGCTGGTTTTATATTCAAGGCTCGCCGGATACAGCGTCAGGGCATAACTGCTCTCACATTCCACAAAAAAATATGCCTGCTCTGGGGTAAACCCGGGAAACATTTTCTGCGCCAACGCGATCAGCTCATCAGAAGCCTGGCTCATCTCCATACGGAATCGCCTGTGCATTTCCGAAGAAGCATCCCGCAATATCACCGTATTCGTAATACTGAACAGGGACAGCATCCGCTGGTGACGCAGCAACAGCGAAGCCCAGGCAAGGCAGAACTCATCCCTATCTGTCACTGCTCCTGAAAAGGTTTCCTTGGCGTCTTCCACCATCTTCCACCTGTCCTGTAACAAAAGGGTAAGGAAAATATCTTCCTTGCAATGGTAATAATTGTACAGATTCAGTCGGGAAAAACTCAGTTTCCTGCCAATTTGCGAGAACGTGACTTTGTCATAGCCCACTTCCTCATAAAGCATAGCCGCAGCGTCTACAATCTGCTGTATCCTGATTTTTTTCTGTTCTTCTCCCCGCGCCCTGATAAAACCCATCGCACCGTCATCCTTCATTATTTTTAATTATTATACCATATCCGGTTAAATTTTGGCGTTTTCATTATACAGGATACAGGATGCTGACAAATAAACGTATCTGAACCGTACGGTTTATCATATCTGCTTTGGCTGATTTCATTTTTGTGCCTATAGAAGTTTGCCAAAGTAATTGTTCTTCATCTGGTAATACGCAGCGTCCTCCCGGTATTTCCGCAGGCCAGTATTCAGTTTATCCATCAACTCCTTATTGCCTTTGGCAACGGCAATACCGACGCGGTTATCTGTATCATCCTGCAGTTCCGCCGTTATGCTCAGCTTCCCGTTATAAAAATGGGTAATGAAAAAGCGTGCTGTATAATTGTCCATGATGGCAAAATCTGCTTTCTTATCCATGATCAGTTTTAACGCTTCTTCCGCTCCTTCGCATTCAATGACAGTGCCGGAATACTGCCTGGCTTGTTTAGCGTGAATACTGTCGGCCTCCACTGCAATACGTTTGCCCTTCATGGCGCCTGTACTGCGGGTTTCCGTGTCAGAGGAACCAACCGCTACATTTCCACTGACCAGGTAGGGCTGCGTAAAATCTACCTCTTTTCTGCGGTCATCCGTAACCGCCAGGCAGGAAATAACCGCATCCACTTTCCCCTCTTTAAGGGACGGAATCAGTTTGTTAAATTCCATATCCACGAATTCCACCCTGTTGTAGCCCATTTCCCTGGCCACGCCCTGCATCAGGTCGACATCAAAGCCGATGAACGCTTTGGATGCATTCTGGTAATATTCAAAGGGCGGGTATTTTGCGTTGGTGCCTACGCGAAGCACCGTTTCCGATACAGCTTTCTGCGCAGGCGCAGCCGCTTTTTTCTCACCGCCACAGCCCATAACAGCAAGAATAAAAAATACTGTTAATACAAAGCATAAAAACTTTTTCATGGTTTTCCTCCCATTTCTGTCTGCCGGAAGTAACAGACGTCGCCGCCAATTAATAACATGTTGTTATTTAAGTTGCTATAATCGTATCACACTTTTGAATAAATTACAACCTGTAATTTATGTTTTTTTTAACGACTTTGCAAAACAGGAAAAATACCATCTGATAACAATTATATCTCCTTTTTTCTAACAAAAAACTGTACCGCGCTGGCCTTTTGGCAGCTTAAACGGTACAGTTTGTCATTTATATAACTATATAATTTGGAGGCGGGCCTAGATTTGAACACAGGGAATGATAGTCTTGCGGACTATTGCCTTAAAACAGCAAAACTCGAAAACACTCACCTTTTATGGAGCAGCGCAAGACATGATTACTTAGTGCTTATGCGAGTTTGATAGAATATCAGCAATTACATCTATAATTCATTATAATAAAACAGCCGCAGAAAAATCTACGGCTGTTGAAGTAAATGTGAATTTGTCAGTCTACTATCTTTATAACTGAACC
>DDQB01000068.1 GCA_002342505.1 Acidaminococcaceae bacterium UBA2453 | reverse complement strand
ACCAAGCAACTAAACTTCAATTTTAAAGAGAGGGTATCTGTTTGAGCTGGAATCTGCAAAAGGAAGTAAGGGAGATCCTTGCTACGGAAATTGGAACACAGATTTTTGCCCCGGGACTTCGGGTCCCGGTGGCTTTTTTATACCCAAATACCTATCATCTGGGCATGTCAAACCTGGGGCTTCACATTTTGTACCAGGTGTTGAACCGGAACGGCTGGGCCTGTGAACGTTTTTTCCTGCCGGAGGCGCGGAAACGGGAAGAGTATGTGAAAACAAAGACAGCGCTTTTTTCCATGGAGACCCAGCGACCGCTGGCAGATTTTCCCTACATCTGTATTACGATTTCTTTTGAAATGGATTACCTGAACATTCTGGCGCAGCTGCAGATGGGGCACATCAAACTTTTATCTGAAGAACGGGGCGAAAAAGATCCTTTTGTGATTCTGGGCGGGCCCTGCGCTACTTTTAACCCGGAACCATTAGCGGATTTTGCAGATATGGTGGTCATCGGGGAAGGGGAGGAAACATTACCGCAACTGCTGCAGCTTCTGGAACAGTTGCGCATGGAAAGGAAGAGCCGGCAGGAAAAACTGCTGGCGGCGGCGCAGCTTCCGGGTGTGTATGTGCCGCAGTTTTATTCTCCGCAGTATGATGAAGCAGGTAACTTTTCCGTTATGAAACGGCTGGCGGATGTGCCGGCTAAAATTTCCCGCCAGTGGGTACGGGAGCTTGACGCTTATCCCCACACCTCTGCGATCATTTCTCCGTACACGGAGTTTGCCGATATGTTCATCGTGGAAGTGGCCCGTGGCTGCGGGCGGCATTGCCGTTTCTGCATGGCGGGGTATTGTTTCCGCAAACCCCGCAGCCGGAATCTGGGTCTGCTGCTGGAAGATATCCGGCAGCGCCCCGGCCGTACAAAAAAAGTGGGACTAATGGGAGCCGCTGTTTCCGATTATCCGGAGATGAAGACGCTGACCAAAACGCTGGCGGAAGAACACATTCCTTTTTCCTGCGCATCTCTGCGGGCTGATTCCCTGGACCTGCCGCTGGTGGAAGCGCTGGCCCGGAGCGGACAGCGCACTATGACCGTGGCGCCGGAAGCGGGCAGCGTGCGGATGCGGGCAGCCATTAACAAAGGGATTGAGGAAAAACACATCTATGAGGCGATGGAATATGCGGCCCGGGTGGGGATGCCCAACATCAAACTGTATTTTATGATCGGGCTGCCCGGAGAAACGGATACCGATATTGAAGAGATGATTTCTCTGGTGCACCGTGTGCGCGGGCGCATGGACGAGCTGGGACATACGGGCGACCTGACGCTGTCCGTGAATGCCTTTGTGCCCAAACCCTTTACTCCTTATCAGTGGTCGCCGCTGGAAGATGTAAAAGTACTGAAACGAAGATTTAAGATGCTGCAGAACGGATTCAAAAAAGACAAACGCATCCGCCTGCTGACAGAGTCGTTGAAAGAAACGATATTACAGGCAGCTCTGGCAAGGGGAGACAGGCGCGTTGGAAAAATTCTGCTTTTGGCCAATGAAAAGAAAATGGGTTTGAAGGATGCTTTTCAAAATTCCGGTTACGATCCGGAACAATTTGCCGGCCGGACCATTGCGGAAGATGCTCCGCTGCCCTGGGATCATCTGGACATGGGAGTAACTAAACAGTATCTTTTGAAGGAACGGAAACATTCTGCTGCCGGAAAATTTACGCCCCAATGTTTTGACGGTTGCAATCGCTGCGGCGTTTGCGAAAAGAAAAACGAATTCTCCGGATCGGATCTGCAGAGAGAATTTTCACAGGTAACGAAATGAAAAAAGATTCCTGATAAAGTATAAAAGCGATTGCATCAGATAAAAGAAAGTTGCGTTGCAATGGACTTAATTGCAGCGCAACTCCATACAATTTAAATTACTGAAAGCTGTTTTGAGGATTTTTTGCAAGTCAAAGCAATAACATAAAAACGAAATTAAAACATTTAAAATAAAATCTAAAAGAGGAAAATGAATGCAGAACGATTTCAAGTTGATGTCACAAAATAAAATTCAGTTTGGCACATTTCAAATGTTTTCAGAAGTTGGTTTTACCAATGCCTGCTCCTGCCGTATGAATGGAGAAAGCGACATTGTTCCGGGTATATTAAATTTAGCGCTGCATGTGAGCGACGATCCGGAAAAAGTGCTGCGCAACCGGAAAATATTTGCAGACGCAATCGGTGTAGACGCGCAGCGTTTTACCACCTGCGCCCAGGTGCACGGAAGCAAAGTTCAGGTTGTAACAGATAAAGTAATCGGCAGCGGAGCGTTGTCCTTTGCTAATACCATTCCGGAAACGGATGCGCTGATCACGAATCTTACCGAGGTGCCGCTGTTGTTGTTTTATGCAGACTGTGTCCCCGTTTTACTGGCGGACCCGGTTACGGGCGCGATCGGTCTGGCTCATGCCGGGTGGCGGGGGACGGCGGCCCAGATTGCCAAAAAGACTGTTCATGCCATGGTGGAATCTTTTGGAACAGAACCGGAGAACCTGCTGGGCGCTATTGGCCCGTCTATCGGCGCCTGCTGTTATGAAGTGGACGATGCGGTAAAAGAAAAAATACCGGAGTACGCGTCATTTTTTACTGACAAAGGAAACGGAAAGTACTGGCTGGATCTGTGGAATGTCAATCGGCAGCAGTTACTGGAAGCGGGATTGTTACAGGAACACATTTCCATTGCCGGCATCTGCACTAACGATCATCCGGAGCTGTTCTGTTCTTATCGCTATGAAAAAGGAAAAACAGGTCGCATGGGCGTGTGCCTGTGCAGAAAAGCCATCACATCAAATTAATCAGCGTTTCCTTAAAAATTTTGAAACGCATTTGGCATAAAAAAACGCGCCAGACATATTCCTGATTTAAAATACGGCTGGCGTGTTGATTAATGATTTGTGAAGGCCTTATTCAGCCTGCGCTGTTTTATATGAGTTCCTGCAGAGATAACCCGTGCAGGAACTCATTTGTTTTATCAATGGAAAGCTTCCGGTTCAGCGCGTAGATGATGGCAGCGTCCCTGGAGTCCCGGGCATAAAGCAGGGCTTCCCCTGCATATTTCAGAAGCGTTTGTGTTTCTTCCACAGAAAGTCTGGCAGCCACGGCAAAAATCAAAAGCTTGTCACGGGTAAAAGTTTTGTGTCCGGATAAAAGATGATAGGCAAATGTTCGGTCCAGTCCCGTTGCGCGGATGACATCTGCCTTTTTTAATTTGCGCTCTTCAAACAGTTTTTCAAGATAAGTCGCTGCGTCAGGGTATTCAAGATTTTCCGCGTTGCGCTCGTAAAAATTTTTAACATCTTTTTCACTTTTGGCCTGATTCAGTTCGGAAAATAATTCGTCTGTGTCTTTGCTCATGAAAATTTCCTTTCACAATTTATGTTATAATAAAAATTAATCAGCGGTTCCTTAAGAATCGGTGCGGAGATAAATTGAGTAGTTTCACCCAG
>DDQB01000028.1:5131-5286 GCA_002342505.1 Acidaminococcaceae bacterium UBA2453 | reverse complement strand
CCGCCTTCGATCTTTGAAAAATCCGGAAATGCCATAAGGCCGAGACGGTAGTTGCAGGTTACTAAAATTACATCATCATGTGCCTTTGCAAAGTTCTGTCCATTATACATAGGGTCAGTTGTCCCGCCCCATCCATAGGCGCCTCCATGGAAGAA
>DDQB01000028.1:0-5118 GCA_002342505.1 Acidaminococcaceae bacterium UBA2453 | reverse complement strand
ATGTTCAGCGTCAGACAATCTTCATTTTTAGGAAAATATGAGGCCGGTTCGGAAGGCCATTCAGACTGCAGCGCAGTGTATCCGAAGTCGTAGCATCTAATCTCGTCGCCGCTTGGATCCGGAGCCTGAGGCGCCTTCCAGCGAAGTTTACCTGTCGGCGGTTTTGCAAAGGGCACGCCTTTGAAAGATATGACTCCCTCTTCTGACTGTCCCAGCATGATACCGTTTTCGCAGACGACCTTTACCGGATCTTTCACCTGCGTACGTTCTCCTGTCCCCTCTGAAGACAACGGAGCGCTATATGCCGTAAGCCCTGACAAGCCAACCAGAAGTACTACAGAAACGATGAGCCATCTAAAAATTTTTTTCATTATTGTCTAACCTCATTTTACGAACTCTTCCAATGTCCGGAACAGCAATTCCGGCTCTATCGGTTTGCTCAGATGCGCGTTCAGCCCCGCCTGCAAACTAAGCTGCACGTCTTTATCAAATGCGTTAGCCGTCAGTGCGATAATCGGGATCGTTTTTGCATCTTCCCGGTCCATGTTGCGTATCGTCTTGGTTGCCGTAAGGCCATCCATTTCCGGCATCCGGATATCCATCAGGATGGCATCGTAATATCCCGGCTGATGCCGCGCAAACATTTCTACCGCGATCCGCCCGTTTTCAGCGTGCTCCACTAATATTTTGCGCAATGACATCACCATCATCATAATTTCCGCATTTACTTCAATATCTTCTGCCAGAAGTACCCTGCGCCCGGAAAAGTCTTTCTTAACCCCAAACCGCTGCGCATACTTTTTCCGGAATACCTCGTGGAATTCTTCCAGCACCGTTCCGGCAAACAGCGGTTTTGCCACGAAGGTATCTACCCCGGCGTTCCTGGCTTCATCAGCAATATCATCCCAATGGTACGCGGTCAGGATGATCACCGGAATTTCATTGCCCATTGCTTCCCTGATACGCCGGGTTGTTTCTATGCCATCCATATCCGGCATTTTCCAGTCCACAAGGACCAGGTTATACGGTTCCCTTCTTGCATGCCGCAACTGCGCCATTTCCAGCCCTTCCGCGCCGGACATGGCGGTTTCGCAGTGGACGCCGATCTTGCCAAGAGTAACCTGGGCATGTTTGCAGGCAATGGGATCGTCGTCAATTACCAATACATTCAATTCGTGAGGTTTAAAAAATCCTTCGTTTCCTCCGATGGTGTTCTGTTCGCATTCCTGCAGCGTTATGGTGACCGTAAAAACAGTTCCCTTTCCCTTTTCACTGTCAACTGTGATCGTCCCGTTCATCAGCTCCACAATACTTTTCGCGATTGGCATGCCAAGCCCTGTACTGCCGTACCTGTTTGTACTGGAAGAATCTTCCTGGCTGAACGCTTCAAACACTTTGGGGATAAAATCCCGGCTCATACCAATACCGGTATCGCGGATTACAAACCGGATGGTTGCTTTCCCGTCGAACCGGGCAACCTCCTCAACGGTAAAGGTCACCGTGCCCCCTGCCGGGGTGAACTTGACCGCATTACCTAAAATGTTTATCATCACCTCGCGCAGCTTCACATCATCGCCAATATAGTATTCGTCAATCTTCCCTTTTACGCTGCAGTCATAATGCACGCCTTTATCATGGCACTGGCCGCCGATGATCGTATTGATCTGTGCCAGGGATTTTGCAAAGGAAAACTCTTCATTTTTAATGACAACATGGGCGGAATCAATTCGGCTCATAGTAAGAATATTATTAATAATACCCAGCAGATGGCGAGCAGAAATCCCAATCTTTTCCAGATACTCCCTGGTTTCTTCCGGCAGGGACGGATGGTTCAGGGCAATATTGTCCAGCCCGATGATCGCATTCATCGGAGTTCTGATTTCATGGCTCATGTTGGCAAGAAACGCGCTCTTGGCTTTGTTGGCTTCGTTGGCCTGTTCCAGGGCAGCGCTCAGGGATGCCTGCTGCTCCGCCAGTTTTTTCAGCATTTCCTTCCGCTCTGTAATATCAATGAATACACCCACATAGGTGATCGGCGTCCCATCCGCCCGGCGAATCGGCTTTCCTACAGCGCGGTACCACCGATACCCCCGGTTCGTCGTCAGCAACTGGTACTCGACATCATAAGTTTTCTTGCCGGAATAATCGGCTATCGTATCATAATATTCTTTTAATACCCGCTCCCGGTCATTGGGGTGCAGCAGGCCAGACCAGGATTCCAGCTCATCCGGAAAATCTTCCGTCCCATGATAACCAAGCATACGGCGAAATTCGTCGCTCCAGTTTACGCGAATCATGTTCCCAGATTCATCAAAATCCATCGTCCACTTTCCGGATCCCAGTATTTCATGAATCGTGTTCAGAGAGGCCGCTTCATTCTGCAGCGCCTCGTGCATGGCGTCATGCTCTTTCAACTCGGTAATATCTATGGTTACGCCTCTGTACCGTTCAGGAACCCCTTCTTTATTCCGGGTCAGGAACCCCTTGCAGCGATACCATCGTACCACTCCGTCTTTCCTGCGATAACGGAATTCGTATCCTTCATTGCCCATAATGTTCTCATCCAGGGCGCTGGCCGTTAAATCTCCGAGAAAGGCTTCCCGGTCCTCCGGATGAATGTCACGCAGGAAAATTGACAAATCGTTGGGAAAATCTTTCTGGTTCGTATACCCCATCATCCGGCGAAACCCGTCGCCCCAGGTTATGGAAGAAATAGTCCCGTCGGCAGCATATTCCGCAACCCAGCTTCCTGCTTTTGTTATATCAGTCAGCAGCCGTATCTTTTGCGCCTGCGCCTCTATAATTTTTCTGGATGTATTATCTTTCTTCCCTTCACTCATAATGGTTCCCCCTCTGCATGCAATTTAGGACCCGTCGACCTTTCGTAAAGCAGATATTGTGCGTTACGTTTTCCTGCACATCTGCTATACTCTTACTTCATTTCATATATTTATTATAGCAAAAATATCAGACAGATGCAGAAAAAGTCTACTTAATCGCTTTCATACGAAGTCTCGCATGGATAATACTTATCAATCAGCCCGCTTCACGTTCTCTCCATAGATCGTTCTGAAATCATACCGCATGGAAAAGGTATTCCAGCCGTTTTCGGCAGCGAGCTTTCTGCATTATTCGGCCTTATCCAAATTGCCGAGTTCCCCGTACATCCCCTTAATATCATATTGCTACACTATTTTTGGCAATGGGGGCAATACACGCTGCCGCGTCCTGCCACTTTGATCTGTTTCAATATTGCGCCGCATTTTTTACAGGGCATATCTTTTCTTCCATACACCATCAGGAATTCTTTGTTATTCCCCATTTGCCCGTCAGCGTCCTGATAATTACGGAAAGTGGTTCCATGATTACGCAGACCCTGGGCAATTACCTGGTTAGCGGCCTCATACAACGAACGAATTTGTTTAGGCGTCAGCTTGTCGGTATAACGGGTTGGCCGGATACCGGCTAATGCCAGGGCTTCATCCGCATAAATGTTACCCAGGCCGGCAATTTTATGCTGATCCAGAAGGAAACATTTGACCATCTGATGGCTTTTTTTCAATCTCTTTTTCAGGTACTCTTCTGTAAATTCCGGAGACAGGGGTTCCGGCCCTAACCCTGTATATCCCTCATCCTGCCAGGGGTCGTCAGCGCCGCAAAGGCACAATGTCCCAAAAGTACGGATGTCGGTAAACCACAGGTTCATTCCGCCCGTCATAGAAAAACATATTTTTGCATAAGGCGGCTCCAGGCAATCCTGGGGCAAGACCAAAAAGGCTCCTGTCATCCGCAAATGCGCCAGTATGTAATGTCCATCATCCAGCATCATCACCAGATACTTACCCTTGCGCCTCACATCAGTAACCGTTTTCCCTTCCACACCGGCAATAAAGTCCGGTACGGCAGGATGTTTTATTATACGCGGCAACCGGACTTCCATCTTGCAAATTGTTTTACCTTTTATATGGGGAAGCAGGGAAATCCTCACCTGTTCCACTTCCGGCAGTTCTGGCATGACAGCGTCTCCTTATATGTTAATTCAGCAAAGCCGTATTGACAGCTTCTTTTTCACCAGTTTTCATATCTTTGATGCTTATTCAATCCGGCAATTTTCTTCATTTCTTCCGCAGAAAGAGAAAAGTCAAATACTGCGATATTTTCCGCAATATGGTTCGGGTTCGCGGAACCTGGAACTGCCACATACCCGGCCTGTATCTGCCAGCGAAGAATGATCTGGGCCGGCGTTCTTCCATGGGCTTGCGCAATGGCGGTTACCGTTTTATTTTCAAAATTCTCTTTCGTATTACCGCGCCCACCGAACGGATACCAGGATTCAATAACGATACCGTACGGTTTTACGAAATCCTGTAATTCTGCGTTCTGATAAAAAATATGATTCTCATTCTGGATGACAGCCGGAACGATGGTTGCATAGGACAGCACCTCTTCCACCTGTTTACGCGTATAATAATTGGAAATGCCAATGGAACGTATCTTCCCGTTTTTCACCGCCTGTTCCATAGCCTGGTAGACCGCTTTATCGTTAGACTCCGGCTGGTGGATCAGCATCAGGTCAAGGTAGTCAATATCCAAATCCCGCAGCGAAGCTTCAATGGCAGATGCAGCGTTATTGTAATTGCCGGGCATGATTTTACTGGTAATAAAAACATCCTTCCGGGCGACGATCTTTTCCGAAATGGCCCGTTTCAAACCTTCCCCGACGCCTTTTTCATTTCCGTAATACCGGGCTGTATCAATCAGGCGATACCCGTTTTTTAATGCGAAATACACTGACTCCGCTGCCGTCACATTATTTTGCGTCCACGTACCAAGTCCGATTACAGGCATCTCATACCCGCTGTTTAATTTGACTGACATGACCTTTTTCTCCTTTAAAGGCAAGGCTTCTTTGGAATCTTTCATTGCAGCTGTCGGCCTTGCCTCTCCGCTTCCACCTTTTCCCGCAGATGTTCCGGCGCCGCAGGCTGTTCCCAACAGCAGCATCATAACCGACAACAAAACTGCCATAACTGTTTTCATTATTTTTCCTTTCCAGTTTTCTTAATTCCTCTAATCCGGATCTAACTAAGTGTTGATTCACTTAACCGCAGCAGAACA
>DDQB01000048.1 GCA_002342505.1 Acidaminococcaceae bacterium UBA2453 | reverse complement strand
TGAATTCCGGATGGAACTGGCAGCCCAGGAACCAGGGATGCTCGCTTTCCGGAAGTTCCACAATTTCCACCAGCCTGTCATCCGGCGAGATTCCGCCCAGAACAAGACCGCAGCCTGTCATCTGTTCGCGGTATTCATTGTTGAACTCGTAACGGTGGCGATGGCGTTCATATACCAGCGGCTGCCCGTATGCTTTTTCCGTCAGGGTGCCGGGATACACTTTGCAGGGATACAGGCCCAGACGCATGGTGCCGCCTTTGTCCTCCACATCCACCTGGTCCGGCATCAGATCGATCACAGCCGGAACATTCGCCCTGAACTCGCTGCTGTTCGCATCTTTAATCCCACACACGTTCCGTGCGAATTCAATCACGGCGCACTGCATGCCCAGGCAGATTCCAAAGAACGGGATCTTATGCTCGCGGGCATAACGCACGGCAGAAATTTTTCCTTCGATGCCGCGGTCGCCAAAACCGCCGGGAACCAGGATGCCATCTACGCCTTCAAACACTTTATCCAGATCCGTGCCGGGCGCTTCAATATGTTCCGCGTTCACCCAGCGGATATCGATTTCTGTTTCATTATGCACTGCCGCATGTTTCAGCGATTCCGTAATACTGATATACGCATCCTGCAGTTCTACATATTTGCCCGTCACGGCAATCGTCACCTTGCGGTCATAATGTTTCAGGATACGGTCCACCATATCATGCCAGCCGGACATATCTTTCGGCTTCAGCGGCATATCCAGCTTCTGCAGCACGATATCATCCATGTGCTGTTCTTCCAGCAGTTGGGGCACTTCGTAAATGCTCTTGGCAGTAAGGTTCTGGATAACGGCTTCCTTGTCCACATCACAGAACATGGCCAGCTTGGCGATCATGTCTTCCGACATGGGATGTTCGCTGCGGCACACTAAAATATCCGGCGTAATACCGATGCTGCGCAATTCTTTTACGCTGTGCTGGGTGGGCTTCGTTTTCAGTTCGCCCGCCGCCCCGATGTAGGGAACCAGCGTAACATGGATATACAGCACATCGTTTTTGCCAACATCTTTTTTCACCTGGCGAATTGCTTCCAGGAACGGCAGACTTTCAATATCGCCTACCGTACCGCCGATCTCCGTAATGACAAAATCCGCGTTCTCGTTATTGCCTACACGGAACACGCGGGATTTAATTTCATTGGTAATATGGGGAATGACCTGCACCGTGCCGCCCAGATAATCGCCCCGGCGTTCCTTCGTAATGACAGACTGGTAAATTTTACCGGTGGTCACGTTGGAACTCTTGGACAGATTGATGTCGATGAAACGTTCATAATGTCCCAGATCCAGGTCCGTCTCCGCGCCGTCATCTGTTACAAACACTTCGCCGTGCTGATAAGGGCTCATGGTACCCGGGTCAATGTTGATATACGGATCAAACTTCTGTACCGTAACCTTGTATCCCCTGCTCTTTAATAAACGCCCCAAAGAAGCCGCGGTGATTCCCTTTCCCAGTGAAGAAACCACGCCGCCTGTCACGAAAATATACTTGGTAGCCATTGCCATACCCGTCCCTTCTGATCCGTAATCGTATACTTTGCCGATCAAAACATTTCACATATACAATTCCCGTTCGCAAAAATAAATTATATTTATCACTATTATAGAAAACAAATCGCGGAAACTCAAGTCAAAATTTACCGCCTTGCAAAATCTGTAAAATATTATTGCTTTTTCGCAAGTCTGTTACATTTTTTCCGGAGCGGATACGCCCAATATGGACAATGCGTGCCGCACTACATGGCCCACTGCCATGACCATAGCCAGGCGCGCCTGCTGCAGCTCTTCGTTCACGCCCAGGATACGGCACTGGTTATAAGCGGAATGGAACAGTCCCGCCAGTTCGTACACATAATGCGCCACCTGCTGCACAGCCCGTTCCTTTGCCGCTTCCGCCAACATTTCCGGATATTCGCCCAGCTTTTTGATCAGGTCCACTTCTACCGGCTCTGTCAGCAGTTTGTAATTGCCTTTTCCCTGAACAGTGATCCCGGCTTCCGCCACCTGACGCATGATACTGCAGATACGGGCATGGGCATACTGCACATAGAACACCGGGTTGTCGTTGGATTTTTTGACCGCCAGATCCAGATCAAAATCCAGCTGGCTGTCGATGGATCGCATTACAAAGAAGAACCGTGCGGCGTCTGTACCGACCTCGTCGATCAGTTCGTTCAGCGTTACACTCTGGCCGGTCCGTTTTGACATCTTTACTTCCTGCCCGTCGCGCAGCAGCCGCACCATCTGCAGCACAAGGATCTCCAGCTGCTCCGGTTTAAATCCCATGCACTGCATGGCCGCCTTCATCCGGGCAATGTATCCGTGATGGTCCGCGCCCCACAAATTGATGACCCGGTCAAAGCCGCGGTTAAATTTGTTGGTATGATATGCGATATCCGCTGCAAAATACGTGGGCACGCCGTTGTCACGGATCACCACGCGGTCCTTGTCATCGCCGAATTCCGTAGATTTCAGCCACAACGCGCCGTCCCGCTTTTCCATGTATCCCTTTTCCAGCAGGTAATCGCAGGCTTCGTTAATTTTATTCGCTTCGTGCAGCGTTTTTTCACTGAACCACACATCAAAATGAACGTTAAACCGTTCCAAGTCTTCACGCAGCGCCGCCAGCTTTTCCTGATACGCAATGGTCTTGAACTCTTCCAGCCGCTGCGCTTCATCCATCTGCAGGAACCGGTCGCCGTATTTGCTGATGATGCGCTGCGCCGTATCAATGATGTCGTGCCCGTGATACCCGTCCTCCGGAAACTCGCAGGGTTTGCCCAACAGTTCCAGATACCGGGCGTTGACGGAACGGGCCAGATTATTCATCTGGTTGCCCGCGTCATTAATGTAATATTCCTGCTCCACATCATAACCGGCCGCCTTCAGCAGATTGGACAGCGCGCTGCCCACCGCCGCGCCCCGGCCGTGTCCCACATGAAGCGGCCCTGTAGGATTGGCGCTGACGTATTCCACCTGGATCTTTTCATCGGAGGCCTTCGGCAGGTTGCCGTAATTTTCCCCGGCCTCCACGATGTGGGCCAGCATGTCGTACATCCAGTCCGGATCCAGATAAAAATTGATAAAGCCCGGGCCTGCAATTTCCATTTTATTAACGTAAGCGCAATCCAGATGCTCTACAATGTACTGCGCCAGCACACGCGGGTTGCAGCGCAGCGCGCGAGCCGACTGCATGGCAAAATTGGTAGCGAAATCGCCGAATTCTTTTTTCGGCGGTACCGTCAGCAATACCTCCGGCAGTACGCCCTCTTTTACTACGCCGGCAGCAATGGCAGCCTGCGCAGTTTTCACAATCGCATCACTTAAAATCGCTTTTATATCCACAGTAAAGTCCTCCCTGTTACACTTTCTTCTTCATCTCAACATCCACTCGCGATCCCGTTCCCGCAAAACAAAAACGGGACGCGCCCTTATCAAGGCACGCAAAAATAATTATCGCAGATCCACCACGATCGTGGTAGCAATCCGATTCACATCCGTTGCCGCATAGGCAAGATCGTAATCCAGCTGCAGTTTCCATCCATAAGGAAGCTTTTTGACCCGCACCTTTTTCGTTTTCGTTTCAATCGGGATCATCAGGTACGGCGTGCGGTAATCCCCTGCGCAACTGGTTCCCTCGGCAAATTCCTGCCGCATTTCATAACTGCCGTGGCGGATCAGGGCAACCGTCGACGAATTCCATTTTACCGTCGTCGTCGTTCCCTCCATACCGGAAGCTTCCGTTTCCTCATACCGCGCATAGCAGTAGCCGTTCTTTTCCGTAAACGTTCCCGCGTTCACCGTCTCCAGCCGGGTCGTTCCTTCACTGCTGCGGGAAACGCCCGACACCGTAATTTTTGCCTGCTGCATGCGACCTCCGGAAATAAAAATCAAAACATCAAAAACTGCCTCGGGTCATACAAACGTATTTCCCGACAGCAGTTTTGATATGGTATCCAATGATAATTTACAGTTGCCGTTCCATTTCTTCAAATTCTTTTATCACTTCTTCATCCGGTTCCGTCATCAGGCTAACCGCAACCAGAACAAGAAGGCTGATCAGAAAGGCCGGCAGCAGTTCGTAGATGCCGAACACACCGCCCATAGGCGCAACCAGGAACTTCCAGACAAAGATGGAAACGCCGCCGGCAACCATACCGGCCAGCGCGCCTTCAAAGGTAGTCCGTTTCCAGAACAGGGACGCCAGCACCAGCGGCCCAAAAGATGCGCCAAAGCCCGCCCAGGAAAACGCTACGATCTTAAACACATAACTGCCCGGATCGCGGGCGATGATAACCGCAAGGATAGCGATGACAATAACCGTAATACGCGCCGCAAACATGCTCTGCCGTTTCGTCAGCGCCTTCTTATCCGAGTTGGCCCGCATGGTCCCCTGCATAATATCCTGGCTCACGCTGGAAGCGGCAGCCAGCAGCTGGGAATCCGCTGTAGACATGGTGCTTGCCAGAATACCCGCCAGCACCAGCCCGGCCCCGATAGCCATCAGCGGACCGTGGGTCGAAATGGTATTGGCAATCTGGATGATGATGGTTTCCGTATTGGCGTCCGTCAGGTTCGTTACCAGCCCGGCTGACGTCATGGTTTTTCCGACGATCCCGATGGCGATAGCAATAAACATGGCAATGACGACCCAGACAGAAGCCACCCGCCGGGATATCGCCAGTTTCTCCTTGTCTTCAATGGCCATAAAGCGAAGCAGGATGTGAGGCATGCCAAAATAACCAAGGCCCCAGGCCATGGTAGAAGCAATGGTCAGCAGCGAATAAGGCGCCGCGCTGTGGGTCTTCACCGAATAGGTTTCTGTCAGGGACAGATAACCGGGAAGGGATTTCGCATGATCCAGCACCGCATCTACGCCCCCCACCATCGTAGTGGAATACAGCAGCACAAACAGCAGCGCAAACGTCATGATAATGCTCTGCACAAAGTCCGTGGTGGACGCAGCCAGAAAACCGCCGGCCGCCGTGTAGGAAACAATGACCACTGCCGAAATGATCATGGCCGTCATGTAATCCGCGCCAAACAGCGAGCTGAACAACTTGCCGCAGGCCGCAAAGCCGGAAGCGGTATAGGGAATAAAGAAAATAACAATGATCGCCGCAGCAAAAGCCGTCAGAATATGACGGTCATCGTGATACCGCGCCGAAAAGAACTGAGGCAGCGTAAAGGAATCCGTGATGCGCGTATAAACGCGCAGCCGTTTTGCCGTGAACAGCCAGTTCACATAGGTGCCCAGCGCCAGACCGATACTTGTCCACGCAACGTCTGCCGAACCGGACAGGTAAGCGACCCCCGGCAGGCCCATCAGCAGCCAGCTGGACATATCGGAAGCTTCCGCGCTCATGGCAGTGACCAGCGGGCCTAACTGCCTGCCTCCCAAATAAAAATCAGAAGCCGATTCATTCTTCTTTGCATAATAAAACCCGATCAACAAGACAAAAATCAGGTAAAATGCAATGGTCGCTACAATATAATACAATTCCGAACCCATGATCAATACCCCTCAACGCTCAAATTTGAAGGAATCACTGATTAATCAGTGTTTCCTTAACTGTATACGCCAGAAAATAATATATGGTTAGTTTACCACAAAAACAGAAAATCACCAAAGAAAATGTAAAATTTTTATGAGGAAAACAAATTCAGTGTATTGACTGTTAAAATGATACAAGTTTTTCCAAAAAAGGAAAAGCGCGGCCTCGCACGATGCCGCGCCCGGATTCAAACACAAATCTTACCGCATATTCTCGATAATATCTTCGAAATTGGTAATCAGCAGCGGATGCCCCGTCACGCTTAAGTCGCGCAGCACATAGCCGTAGGAATCGTACCAGGTATCGGCCAGTTTCATCTCCAGGCCTTCCTTTTCAAATTCTTCCACCATCTTCAGCACGAAGCGGTTGACTACGCCATCCTTATCTGTGTTCAGCGGGATGATACGGGTCTCCGGCTCAAATTCTTCCACGGTCAGGTCCCAGCCTCCGGGAATGGGAGGACGGCGGTCCGCTCTGATAAAATAGTTTTTAGAAAAGCCCACATAGGTTCCCATAGCGTCAAACATTTTTGCCTTGACCAGCGGGTATCCGTTTTCATTTCCCCACTTTACGATCGCTTCCGAACATTCATTGTTGTGTATTACGCTCGGTAATTCGCCTTTTTTTACAACAGTCATAATAAATCCTCCTCCGCCTTATCTATTACCGCGAATGCGGCTAACATGCAGGATATATATGTAATATTGTACATGATTCTTCCAATTATTTCAATTTTTCTTTTTAAAATGGACAAAATCTGTTTTCTCTGCGGCCTTCCAAAACACCGTGGAATCCCTTCAGCGATTTTCTTCCAGCATCTGCAGGAAATGTTCCCACATTTCCGCAACCAGCGCCAGAAGCGATTCGGAGCGTGCGCTCTGCCAGCTGATAAACGCCTGTATCTGCTGCTGCAGTTCCGCTTCATGGGGACGCTGCCTGGCAATGCCCCGGGCCCAGATGGAATTTACATAGTCGTCATGCAACAGCCCCAGCACATCCTGTAATTGTTTTAGCTGCCGCAGCACATCCACCGGCAGCTTGACCAGTTCAATCGTCTGCGTCACATACCGGAACCGTTTCACACGGATCCGAATCTTGTGCAGGTCATCCATATCCGAAAAGTCCGGATATTTCTGATTCAGGGAAACCATTTTATCGCACCAGCCAACTATCCGGCGCTCCGCGTAACGCCGTGCCGTCTCCCGGATCGCGCCTTTCGGGAAACGCGTTGGCAGCAGGTACAGCCACAGCAGAAATTCTGCCAGCCGTTCTGTATGCCGGTTCAGATCCGCACGGGCGGTCAGCTTCTTTACCTCGTCCTCCCGCAATTGCAGAAATACATCCAGCAACGCCTGCGTAGAAGCGCCGGCCTGTCCGTCAGGCGACTCCATCCGCCGACAGGTCAACGCCGCCGCATCCAGCTCCCGCAGATTGGAAAGCGCATCCGCTTCCTCGCGGAAAAACTGCTGCCAGCTCGTCGCTTCCTCTTCCGGCAGTCCTTCCCGGAAGAATACGAAACAGGAACGCAGCCTCCGTATCCGGACACGCAGCTGACGTACCAGCCGGGCGTTGGCCGTATCACCGTACAGCAGATGCCAGTACCAGCTGATCGCATAAACCTGCCAGTCAAAATACTGCCGCATGGCCCGCAGACGATCCGTATCCGGCGACACCCGCGGATACGGTTTTCCTGCCATAGCGTTAAGCCGCAGCCGCATGTCCGGCTCCACGACAACGAACCGGTCTTTCCCCGCCAACAGTTTGCGCACCGCTGCCATCACCTGTTTCTCGCTGCCGGGACGGAATACGAATATCACGTCCCGCAGATCGTAAAGATGCGAATCCACCAGCACAATGCCTTCCACCGTACGCACTTTAAACGGAAGCAGCGCGCTGCCCCGCAGTTTATTACGGCGAAAACGGGCGCTGCGGTTTTCCCCATATTCTTTTACCTGAAGTTTTCCCTGCTTAACCGTGAGTTTCAACTGTTTCGCCACATCTGCGGAAAACGTTTCCGGATGCGCGATCTGCACGCCGTGCAGGCAAAGTTTTAAAGCCAAAATTAATCCACCTGCGCCAACATGGGCTGCCCGGACAGGGCAGCTATAATATTTTTCGCTGTTACCATCGCCATTTCATCCCTCGTCTCTTCCGTGGCAGACGCAATGTGAGGCGTTACCGTAATATTCGGCAGCGAGAAAAGCGGATGATCCCCCGGCAGCGGTTCCGGTTCTGTTACGTCCAACCCTGCCGCGGCTACCTTGCCGCTCTTTAACGCATCATACAACGCGTCCGTATCCACCACTTTCCCGCGGGAAATGTTCACGAACCGCACGCCGTCTTTCATAGCGGCAAAGGCCGCCGCGTCAAACAAACCTGTTGTCGAAGGATTCAGCGTTACCGCCACAACGATGAAATCCGAATCCCGTAACAGTTCTTCCATGGAAACATAGGTCGCGCCAAACACCGCATCGTCCAGCCGGCGACGACGGTTGTGGTAAATCACGCGCATGCCGCTGGCCTGCCCTCGGCGGGCAATCGCGCTGCCAATATCGCCGAAGCCCACGACGCCCAACGTTTTTCCGTATAAATCAGCGCCCAGTCCCAGCGCTTTCCGTTCGCCCCAACGGCCGCTCTTTGCATGCAGATGCCCCCGCACAATTCCCCGAGCCGTGTCGATGAGAAGCCCGTAGGCGATATCCGCTACCGCGTTCACCAGTACGCCGGGCGTGTTACCGATTTTTACGTTATGGGCGCGACAGGCCGCCACGTCAAAATTATCGTAGCCCACCGAAGCCTGGGCGATGACCTGCAGCTTCGGCGCCTTCTGCAGCAATGCTTCATCAATCCGGATGTTGCCGGAAGAATACAACGCATCCGCCTCCTGAAGCCACTCCGTCCATTGCGGTTCGGGCACACGTCCCTTTTGCTGCCAGCTTCGCAGCGTCACTTTATCCTGCAAATATTCCACCGCAACGGGACGGATCTTCCCGCTGCAGATTACAATTTTATTTTTCAAATCCATAAAAACCTCCCTGTATGAACCGCGACGAAACATACTGCAACCAACGATTGCAAAACAAATTGCAAGACGGCGTCCTTCTCCTGCATTTTGGTTCCAGCAAAAATAAAAAAACGGGACAGACGAATCTGTCCCATTCATTGTAGCATAGGATAGTAAAAAACCAACCGAAAGCGTCTTTTTTTTAATATTATTTTGCTTTTTTCCCGGCATAACCGAAAAATCTGTTACATTCGTTCTACTTTTGCAAGTTTTTGCCTTTGCCTGCTTTTTTCCCGCGCCGCATCAGGCGTAAAAGAAAATCTG
>DDQB01000013.1:3895-5198 GCA_002342505.1 Acidaminococcaceae bacterium UBA2453 | reverse complement strand
ACTAACGTACAAACTTCAATTTTATACAACAATTATACTATTTTATTGGCTTCTGTGCTACAAAAAAATATAAAAAAATAGCAGTGTCTTTACGACACTGCTATTCGTGTTACTGTAACAAGCTTTTCACGATTGTATTGATCCGCTTGCCGTCTGCGCGTCCCTGTACCTGCGGCAATACCGCTTTCATGACTTTACCCATGTCTTTGGGACTGGCCGCGCCCACTGCGGCAATAGCTTCCTTAACGATACCCGTTAACTCTTCATCGCTCATAGCTGCCGGCAGATAGGCTTTCAGGATCTCCAGTTCTTTGTTGGTCTGTTCGATCAGATCCTGCCGCTGCCCCTTAATGAATTCAGCCAGCGAGTCTTCCCGCATTTTGACTGCCTTCATAATTACAGCTAATACTTCATTTTCAGTAAGCTCTTCTTTGTTCTTGCCGTTGATTTCCGCATTGCGGATGTCAGACCGGACCATCCGGATCACTTCCAGACGAAGCTTTCCCGCTTCCCTGTCCTTCATCGCCTGCTTCATATCAGCCATCAGTTTTTCTTTTGTGGTCATCCGACCCGCCTCCAATTATCTGGACTTACGTTTTCTGGCTGCTTCGGATTTTTTCTTGCGCGCAACACTCGGTTTTTCGTAGTGTTCGCGTTTTCTTACTTCGGAAAGAATACCGGCCTTCTGGGTTGCGCGTTTGAAACGGCGCAGCGCGCTTTCTAAGGACTCGCCCTTACCAACTTTAACTTCTGCCATCTGATCTCCCTCCCTCCACACACTTAGGGAAGTGTTCGGTATATTTTATCATATGGAGATGTTTTACACATCTCCATACAATTGTACTTATAGATTATATCGCAAACGGCGCAATATGTCAATTGTTATTCTGCCGGAAAAGGAGGCCATCCCATCGCTTTTCCGCCGATCAGATGAATGTGCAGGTGCTGTACCGTCTGTCCGCCGTTTTTACCGGTATTAACAATGAGGCGGAAGCCATCTTCTTTAATGCCAAGTTTTTCTGCAATTTCTGCAACTTTACCAAGCATGTATCCAACCAGCGCCGGTTCTGCCGCCATCACATTGTCGGCATGTGCTTTCGGAACCAGCAGGACATGTACCGGCGCCGCCGGCTCCAGATCTTTGAACGCAATCATTTTGTCGTCTTCATACACTTTGTTGGAGGGAATTTCTCCCGCCGCAATTTTACAAAAAATACAGTCGCTCATGATATAGCCTCCCTGTCAAAATAAAAATTGAAGTTTTGTACGTTAACCTGCCCGGCTGATGCCGCCTTCATAAGGC
>DDQB01000013.1:344-3783 GCA_002342505.1 Acidaminococcaceae bacterium UBA2453 | reverse complement strand
CTTATTCAGGCGGTATCAGCCCGAGCCTACAAATTCTCATTTTAAATTATAAAATGCTTCCTTTACACTTGTCAATTGAAGCTTCCGTAATTTCTACCGGAATTATATTGCCGCAAAGAGAACTATCGCCTGCGACTTCCACGCGGATGTAGTTGTCTGTCAGGCCTTCAACAAATCCGCCTTCTCCTGTCGGTTGTTCCGCCAGTACCATGCGCACGGCGCCCACATTGTTTTCAAAATACGCGCGCTGCATCCTGGCGTCCAGTTCCGCCAGTTTCTCCGCCCGCAGTTTCTTTACATTTTCCGGAACCTGGTCTTTGCGCGCAGCCGCCGGCGTCCCTTTTCGCATGGAATACGGGAAGATGTGCATTTTGGCAAAGGCGCACTCTTCCGCAAAACGGCAGGTCTCCGCAAAATCTTCTTCCGTTTCGCCGGGAAAGCCCACAATGACATCCGTTGTAACTGCAATGCCGGGAACTTTTTTGCGGATCTGCTCCAGCAAAATTTTAAATTTATTGGTATCGTACGGGCGGCGCATGTCTTTCAGAATTTTGTCGCAGCCGCTCTGCAGCGGAAGATGCAGATGAGGGCAAAGCCGCGGGTCTTCTGCCATCAGATCCAGCAACCGTTCTTCTGCCTCTACGGACTCCAGGGAACCGAGACGCAGCCGCTGCAGTCCCGAAACGGAAAGCGCAGCTTTCACTGCATCGTATAACGTTGTTCCGTCTTTCATCTCTTTTCCGTAACAGCCTAAATGGATTCCGATCAGCACGATTTCTTTGTACCCGGCAGCGGTCAGCCTTTCCACTTCGTCCCGGATGCTCTGCAGGCTGCGGGAACGAATCGGCCCCCTTGCATAGGGAATGATGCAGTAAGAGCAGTACTGGTTGCACCCTTCCTGGATTTTTAAATAGGCCCGGGTCTTGTCCGCTTCATTGCCGCCGGCCATTTCTTCAAACTGCGTTCCCTGTTCCCAGGGGCGCACTTCATCATCCACTGAAGTCCGAAGCCGCGCTATATTTTTTCCCCTTATGTCCCGCTCCCTTTTTGGGGTTTTGTTATCCAGGGATGCGTCCTGCCCAAACTCTGTTAGCGCCGCATCTTCTTTTGTTGTTTCTGCCGCAGAAGTCTCCCCTTCTGTTTTCATCGTCTGTTTTCTTTTCAGAGCCGCTTCCACCATAGTCACGATCTTCGCCCGGTCCTGTGTGCCGACGATCAGATCCACCCCTTCGATGGCTTTCACTTCCTCTGCCGCCGTCTGAGGATAACACCCGGTCACGACGATCAGCGCATCGTCTTCTTTGCGGATCGCCCGGCGGATCATCTGCCGCGACTTGTGTTGCCCCGTATTGGTCACCACACAGGTGTTGACCACATATACATCGGCCTGCTCCGTAAACTCGCACACGTGGTAACCGGCCTGCCGGAACAGCATCTGCATGCTGGCCGTGTCCGCCTGGTTCACTTTGCATCCCAGTGTCATAAACGCAATTTTTTTCATGCCGTTCCTTTCTTTCCTGCCTTCTCCATCAGCAGCCCTACCCAGTCTTTGATCCGGGTCGTTTCTTTCACACGCAGCCCTGCTTTTTCCGCCGCTTCCGTAACGTCCTGCTGATAATTCTCGATGATGCCGCTGGCAAAGAACAGGCCGCCCTCTTTCAGTTTTCCGGGAATGTCCGGCAGCAGCATAATGATAATGTCCGCCAGAATATTCGCGACGATCACATCCGCCTTGCCTTCCGTGCCGTGAAGCAGATCCCCCTGGCGCACCTCGATCCGGTCCTGCATACCGGCCTTTTCAATATTTTCTTTTGCGGTCCGCACAGCCACGCCGTCAATATCAACAGCTTTGACATTTTTCGCGCCAAGCTTTGCCGCCGTCATGGCCAAAATTCCGCTGCCGGTCCCCACGTCAAACACCGTCGTATCCGGGCGGATCATTTTTTCCAGTGCTTCCAGAACCAGTACCGTCGTCGGATGCGTCCCTGTGCCAAAGGCCATACCGGGATCCAGTTCCAATACAACATCTTCCGGTTCCGGTTCATAATCTTCCCAGGAAGGTTTGATCACGATATGTTTTCCCACCCGCGTCACATGGAAATACTGTTTCCATTCATCCGACCAGTCTTCCTCGGTGACATGCCGGAACAAAGCGGGACCGAAACGGAATTTTCCGATTCGTTTTTCCACTGCGGCCAGTTCCGCTTCAATCTTCTGCAACCGTTCCGTCAGCTCCGTGTCTTCCGGATAATAAGCCGTAATAGTCACCACCGAAAAGTCTGTGTTTTCCGGTAACGGGTCGCACAGCTCAAAGGGCAGCGAATTTCGCAGCGTCTCATAGAGAACCGGATCCTCTATGGCCACTCCGTTTCGCGCGCCGGCTTCCCGCAAAATTTCCGCCGTTACTTCTTCTGCTTCGTGATTCACTTTTACGCTGACTTCCAGCCATTTTTCCATTTATCTCTTCTCCATTATTTTTATCTGCAAAATAAAATTACATAAGGAACCGCTGTTTTCAGCAAAAATCCTCCGGAAAAATCAATCAAAACAAAAACTCATTGTACACGCGGCCGCTGCTTACAACCCCAAATTGTCTGTTTCATATAAAATAGCGGTTGCCGCAACCAGTCCGGCAGTTTCTGTACGCAGGATACGACGGCCCAGGCTCACTGCAACGCCGCCACAGGCAACTGCCTCTTCCACTTCTTCCGCCGCTAGCCCTCCCTCCGGGCCGATGACCAATCCGATTGTTTTAACATTTTTATGCAATTGCAGCGCTTCTTTCAGGCTGACCTTGTTCTCACTTTCGTAAGCAACCAACAGCAAGTCGTTGTTTTTTTTCTGTAACGCTTCCTGCAACGTCATCACCTCATGCACCGGAGGAATGATATCCCGCTTGCTTTGTTTCGCTGCGGACTCCGCAATTTTCTGCCAGCGTTCCACTTTTTTTTCGGCTTTGGACGCTTCCAGAACCACAACAGAGTGAGTCATGGCGACAGGAAATATGTCGGAGACTCCAATCTCCACAGCTTTCTGGATGATCAGTTCCATCTTGTCGCCTTTGGCCAGTCCCTGGAACAAAGAAATTTTTACATCAGGCTCATGACTTTCCCGCAAAATCTCCCTGGCGGAAACGGTCGCTGTGTTTGTGCCGATCGCGATAATCTCTCCGATGAAACTGACGCCGTCATCCGCAACGACCTGTATCCGGTCGCCCGGCTGCATACGCATCACATCTATCATATGATGGGCGTCCTGTCCGATAATCTGCATTTCCTGTTTAAAAGGCCGTGGAATAAAAAATCGATGCATAAGAACCTCGCTGAAACCATTTTCAATTACGCAACATCAAAGCGTATAGTGTATTATACCACAGTTCGCTTTTATTTAAAATCTGCATTAAGGAAGCGCTGATTAAATGAGTTTGTGCGATTGCCGA
>DDQB01000013.1:0-314 GCA_002342505.1 Acidaminococcaceae bacterium UBA2453 | reverse complement strand
TGCAGACGAATTAATCAGCACTTCCTTAAGAAACAAAAGACCGGCGCTTTCGCGTCGGCCTTTTGTTTCTTAATGTATCTCTGGGGTCCCTATTCCTTCATCTCTCCCGGTTGTTGCTCAGGCAACCGTTTCTGCAAGGGTGTCTCACGTCCTTACAGAAGCGGAGAAGTGAAGTTCTAATTATCGCGCCTGTTACAGTGCGAAAATTATACGGCTTATTTGCCTGCAGGTCCAATCATGGCCAGCATGGTACCGGCTGCGACAGCCGTACCGATAACGCCTGCTACGTTGGGGCCCATGGCGTGCATCAGCAG
>DDQB01000051.1 GCA_002342505.1 Acidaminococcaceae bacterium UBA2453 | reverse complement strand
GAAGTGTTCCGGTTCAACGCCGCTTTTGAAGATATTCATCCCTGCCAGGGATGCGACGCCTGCGGCATGAACGGCCCCTGTGTCATCAAGGATGCCATCGAAAACGATTTGATTCAAAAATTAGTAAACTGCGACATGATCGTATTGGTAACTCCGCTCTACTATTTCGGCTTTTCCGCGCAGCTGAAGACCGTCATCGATCGCTTCTATTCCCGTACCGGTTCCATTCACCATAAAAAATCGGCGTTGATGGCTACGGCATGGAACAACGACAGTTGGACCATGACTGCCTTGAAGGCCCACTACACCCGTCTGTGTGAATACATGGAATGGCAGGACCAGGGACAGATTTACGCCACCGGCTGCGGTTACCGCAGTGCTGTTGAAAATTCGGACTTTCCGGCCCAGGCTCTGGCGTTGGGAAAAAAGGTGTGAATACGAAAAGGAACGGTATCTATGGAAATCGGATTTGGCGAACTGTTGCTGACAGGCGTATTGGCGATGCTGCTGCTGGAACCCAGGGATCTGCCCATGGTGGCCAAAAAAGCAGCAAAATTTTATGCAGGCCTGCAGGGATTTATGAAAAAGAACTGGATTGCGCTGGCAGAAGGCGCGGAAGCAGAAAAGGAGAAATAAAATGGGACGTATCGGAACTTCGGAATTACTGGTTATCTTATTGATTGCTATCGTGTTATTCGGCGGCAGCCGGATCAGCGGACTGGGTAAAGCGTTAGGCACAAGCCTGCGGGAATTTCGTGCAGAGTTGAATAAAGGCGCGGAGGAAAAACATGAATCCAGCGGAACAGCCCTTGCAGAAAAATGATATCGATATGCCGGTGTGGGAACACATCGGGGAACTGCGCCGACGCCTGCTGAAATGTATCGCTGCCGTAGGCCTTGCCTTTGGAGCGCTGGCTTTTGCAGGACCTGACCGGATTTTAAATCTGGTGAGCGCTCCGGTAAAAACAGAAGGCGTGCAGTTCATTTATCTGGGACTGGCCGACGCGGTGTATGTACAGTTAAAGGCGGTATTCCTCTGTGCAGTGGTGCTTGCCTCCCCTGTCCTGCTGTGGCAGATGTGGGCTTTTATAAAACCCGCATTATATCCGGAAGAACGGAAACCGCTGCTGGGGATTGCGCTGCTTTCCCTTTGCCTGTTTGCCATCGGCGTGGCATTCGGATACGGCATAGTCTTTTTATCCGCCATCCACTTTTTTATTTATGCAGGTGCAGGAACAGCCCTGCCATTGCTGGCCGTCGACCGGTATCTGAATTTCCTGATAGGATTTGTCATTCCCTTCGGCCTGCTGTTTGAAATGCCACTGATTGCTGCTGCACTGGCAAGGTCAGGGATTTTACATGCAGAAACGCTTCGACAGGGCCGCCGGTTTGCCATTTTGCTCAGCTTCATCGTCAGTGCATTGCTGACGCCGCCGGACGTTATGAGCCAGATTATGATGGCCATACCATCCATCCTTCTGTTTGAGTGCAGCATCCGCTGCGCCGCCTGGGCAGAACGGAACCGGGAACAAAAAAACGTCGTGACAGTATGATAATCAGGGCTTCCGTCACTGGCTGATTCTTGCTGCAATGCTGGTTCCTGCAAGAGCGGAAAGCAATTCGTATTTCACCGTTTTGTCCGACAATACTGTTTCTACAGGTATTGGCTGCCCGCTCTTTTCATTCGTTCTGCTTTTTTCTTTCATAAAACAATCTATCTGTTCTTCAAGAAGATCAAGCGCTGCATCAACTGAGCGGTATATAATGGAACGATCCCAGGGCAACAGGTCGCGGCAATAAAAAGAAAGCCTTCCGTTACAGCGGCCGGTTCCTTTTTCCAGACCGAAGAATAAGCGTTGCCGCTCCGCGCTGAAATTACCAAACGCTGCGATCTGCCCCAGCGCATCCGCGACGATTTCGTCAAGGGCATGATTTTGCATATTTCCAAACAGTCGTAACGTTTCATAATGGGCGCATTCATGGGCAAGCCGTAACCGAAAAGAACGCTTCAGCCAATCCTCTTCTTCCAGGCCGAGTAGTTGTGCCGGAACATTGCTGTAAGGCGCCTGCCCCAACAGGATTACCCGGTGTCCCCGGATGTTTTTCGCCCGGGTCTGCATAGTAAAGGCATTTACTGTAGCGGGAAAATTTGCTGCCTTACTCCGGTTGTTCAGTATTGCTTCAACACTGCAAAAATCGTTCCGGTCACCCGTTACGATAACCGGAAGGCGTCCTCCAAGTGTTTTTGCGAAAAACAGTTGCAACGATTCCTCATCCTGCAGAGAATAACCGGTAACATTACTACCGGTTATTTTTTTCAGAAACTCCCAAACTGTTTTCCCTCTGGCCTCTTGCCAAAGGGAAGTAAAAGTTTCATCTGCCAATGGGATGACAGGTGGGGGTTCCGGTATGGTATAACAATGAGACAGGTATTCGTCAGTTGTCATCACAGGTTTTCCTCACATTTAAACTGAGATCTTATACAATTCAATTTGTATCAATAATCAATCTCTTTTATCTACGGAATCTCTGATTAATTCGAATTAATCAGAGATTCCTTTGCTAACAAGATAGCCGCAGAAAAATCTACGGCTGTCAAAAATATTCGAAGCTATCTATTTATCAAACTCAATTTACTTCACTGTCAAATCAGTCCTCCACATAAGTGCAGACCTTTCCCGGATTCAAAAGTCCCTTCGGATCGAACACAGTCTTGATGCCTCGCATCAGGTCCATTACGTCTTTACCGGCATAATCTTCCAGGCGACGGACGGAAACGGCACCGATGCCATGTTCTCCGGAGATCAGAGCGTTCATCCCCTTGCCCCGCGCATAAATCAGATCCAGGAATTTATCTGACCGGGCGCGAAAATCATCTTCATCCATGCCGTTCGCACAGAGTTTGATATGGATGTTGCCATCCCCGGCGTGTCCGTAAGTGTGAATATCCAGACCTACTTCTTCCGTCAGGCTCTGGGCATATTCTACAATCTCCGCGATGTAACTGATAGGAACTACGATGTCGCATTCCTCCACCTTCTCATAAGTTTCAAGGATAGCTTCCGGTACGGCCCTGCGCATATCCCAGGCGGCTTTCATGGAATTGGCATTATCAAAAACGAGCACATCCAGGGCGCCGCCTTCCAGCAAGACTTCAGCGGCCGCCTCCATGACTTCGTCCATCTCTTCCTCACGGCGGCAATCAAAGCTGGTCAGAAGATATGCTCCTACGTCAGTTCCCTCGCTCTTGGCAGGATAGACCACTTTTTCAGTGAATTTTTCCGCCCGTTCTACATTGGAGCGGGGCATAAATTCCAGAGACTGGGGATCCAGTCCGGAGCGCTTGACCGCAGGCACGCAGCGAATGCAGGCTGCAAGATCCTCAAACATTCCCAGAAGGGAGACCGTGAATTTTGGCTGTGGGACGAGTTTCAGTCCCAGTTCCGTAATGATTCCCAGAGTTCCCTCAGATCCAACCATCAGATGCAGGAGAGAGTACCCGGAACTGTTTTTGCTGGGTTCGCCGCCCAGCTTCACCACACGGCCGTCAGGAAGCACCACCGTCATGGTACGGACATATTCGCGAGTACAACCGTATTTTACAGCCCGCATCCCACCGGCATTGGTGGCCACGTTACCGCCAACCGCAGCGTATCGTTGACCGGGATCGGGCGGATACATCATGCCGCGCTCTGTGCAGGCGGCGGCCAGGTCGGCCAGCAGGACGCCGGCTTCAATATGAACCAGGCCATTGTCCAGATCCCAGCGCAGAATATGGTTCATCTTGGTCGTATCAATGACCACGCCGCCATGGATGGGCGTACAGCCGCCGCTGAGCCCGGTTCCGGCTCCGCGCGGAATGATGGGGATATTGTTCGCGTACAGGATTTCGCAGGCTTTTGAGACTTCTTCCGTAGAACGCGCCTGCACTACGGCGTCCGGCATACGGAAACCGGCAGACACCATTTCATCGTGTGCATAGTCCTCGCTAAGTTGTTCTCCGGTCAGAACGCTTCCTGGGAGCGCGGCGGTGAGTTGTGAAAGTACTTCCGGGGTCATGGATTGAAAAGACATTGTGTCATCCTCCTAATCAAATAATTATTATCTTCATAAATTTGAAGTTTATGCGTTAGCCTGCCCGGCTGATGCCGCCTTCATAAGGCGTCGCAAACGCAATTAAATTCCTCTTTTCAGAGTGTCTTGCCGTTTTCCCAATTCACTTTAATTTCCTGGATGTTAACAGTATATAATCCGTATTCGTTCAGATCTTTTTCATCAATTTCGTCCATTTCCTTACCGAACAGGATGGGATCGTTATTATAATTCTGTCCGAATGCCGCGATGTTAAACTTTTTTTTGAGAATCTTACGTAAAACAGAAGGCACGTCTTCCACTTTTGTTTTAGTTTCGTCTACCGCAAGGATGACGCTGTCCTGCAACGGATCAGAACCAATGGCATTTACTTCGATGGCTTTAATTTCTACATACTTCATTTTAAATCCCCCTATCTCTGAACAAAGAGCGCCAATGTTGTTTCTCTGCTTGTATTATACACGAAATAATTACAAAATTCTATAAGTTCATTGACTTATATTGCAGGAAACCTATTTAAGGAACCGCTGATTAATTCGTCTGCACGCTTGTCGGTGCGTTTTGTGAATGACTGTGTCAATGTCTCTTGACGCAGCCCCGCTGCGCCTTCGAACCATTTCCTTGTCATTCGCAAAACGCCCTCGGCAATCGTACAAACTCATTTAATCAGCGGTTCCTTAACATTAGGATCATTTAATTTTTTATCGCGGTAATAGTTGGTGCCTTTCAGCGATAATTCCACCGCAAGCCCCTTGGTTGTCATCTGATATACGAAAATCCCCGGCGCGGCCTGCACGGCGCCTTCGAAGGAATCCCCATTGACGCCGTCATTGGCTGCCATATCAACTTGCGCGCCGTACGACCATTTGTCAGACGTGAACTTATTCCACGCATCCCTGTCGATAAACGCGAAGATCAACGCATACTCTTTCGCGCCAAGTCCCAGACCGACCTGATACTCTTTCATCCTCATGAATATATCCTGTCCGGTCTTATTATTATGTGCAAGTCCGCGACCGTGAGAATCGCCAATAAGACCAAATTTAAGACCGGTACTGACAAATACGGCATACCCTTCCGCATTACGTAATGCAGTGCGCGCAGAAGGTTTCCGATCATACAATTTATTCAACGTATCTGCAACTTTCTGCCGGGTCTCCTGCCTCTTTTCCTGGATCGTTGCCGCAAATGCCGCAGTCGTCATTGCAAATACCAAAATACCTGTAAGAAATGATGTAAACCATTTTCTTTTGTTCATTTAACTTTTCTCCTTTTTTAGCCAGCTCCCTGATTCGCGGCCTGCATCAACGTTTTGTTTTCTCCAAACAAGGAACGCATATAATCTTTCCGGCAGAAATCGATCAGCACATTGCCAATATCAAAAATCATATTACATGTCAAAAGCATCACCGCCTGCTGTTTATTTATTATAACAAAACAGCCGAAGAAAAATCTACGGCTGTTTTAAAAAGAATTTAAATTAAAAAATTGCAGGCTGATTTTTCAGCCTGCGGTAAAAGAAAAATATTACATAAATCTTTATCTTTTCGATATAATATAAATAATCATTATTTTTATGGAGAAGATGCTATGAACCTAAACTATTACCGCAACTTTTTACTTGCCGTAGAAACTGGCAGTCTGTCTAAGACTGCTGAACTGGCAAACATTGCCCAACCTGCGATTACAAGACAGATGCAGTTTTTGGAAAAAGAGTTTGGCGCCAAGCTAATTATCAGCGGACGGGGTAAGCACGAATTAAAGCTGACAGATGCCGGCTGGATCTTTTACAAACGGGCCAAGCAGCTGTGCCAGCTGGAAGATGAAACGTACCGGGAAATCCAGGACTACACCGATGGCATGAAAGGAACTCTGACAATCAGTATGGCGCCTTCCCGCACTCCTGCGTTCATTTCCAAAGTTGCCGTTCCTTTTACAGCCTTGCATCCCAATATCCGCTATGAAATCCACGAAAGTTTTCAGTTACAGTTGCTGGACGACCTGCTGCGGGGCATTTCGGAAATCGGCATTGCAAACGCTGTGATACCGGATAATTATAAGTTCGAGATCCTCTTTTCCCGCCCGGAACAATTCTTTCTCATTGGAACACAGGACAATCCCTGGCTTTCCCTGACAGAATCTGTCGAACGCTTACAGGATATGGGCGCCATTCCGCTGGTTGTCAGCCGGAGCCACCGGAAAATGATCGAAGATGTCTGTCGCAATGATGGGTTTACGCCGAATATTTTTATTGAAGCAGGTACTAAAACATCTACGATTAATTTTGCCCAGGCCGGCATGGCAATCGCATTAGTGCCGCTGGAACAGAATGAGAAGCTTCCCTCCGGATTGCTTTCTGTCCCGTTAAACGATGAACGCCTGTCCATCTCCAAAACGATTGTCAAACTGAAAGACAGGGAATTATCTGCGCCTATGCAGAAGCTGATTGATTTTTATAAAGAAAATCTTGATAGACAGACAAAATAAACTATGATAAAAAAATCTGGACGCAGAGATTTTTTTGCATACAAAAAAGCCTGCAGTTTTTTCTGCAGGCTTTAAAAAATTCTTCAAAACGAAATCCGGAAACGGACAGCTCCTTCACTCCCACTTCCAGGAATCGCTGTAGGAAATATGTTTTTGTTTCATATACGGTTTCATGGAATCCCAGATTGCTTTCAGGACAGGCTTTTCCTTACGGTATTCCGGAAATTTCCAGCTTTTTGCAGAGGGATCATAAATTGTGGCTACAAGGATATCGTTTTGCGACTCAAAACCGTAAACAGTATTTTTCTCCAGGGAACCGTCGCTGTCCAGAACAGTTTTTACTAATACCCGGTAGTCCATGTCTTTAGGAAGGCTTTCTGCGTTTATGCTTTCTGAATCCAGATAAAATGAGCGGCCGTCCCGTGAATAACACCATACATCCGCAGCAAAAGAGATGCCAGGTAAACAGAGGAATTGTACCGCAAAGAAACACGTTGCCAATACAAATAGTTTTAAGATTTTTCCGGTATACATGCTATATCCTCCTGCTGAAACTAAAAAAAGTTTTCTTTTTTTATTACCTTTTTTATTATACACGAAATAATTTTAAAATACCATAAGCGTATTTGTGTTGCAAAATGTTCACAAAGTGGTAAAGCAAATCGCTTGACATATTTTCGGTTAACAGCAATAATAGTACTGGTAGTCAGCACGATGAATTTTTTGCTGTCTGCAAGCGGATGGTATTCCTGTAAATTGGAAACTGTACCGACACCTTTCCGGTATCTCCGTCAGGAACGGAAAAGCACCGCGTCACCTTCAGGCAAAGCAGGTGATACGATGAAAATTGGTTTTATTGGAGCAGGAAAAGTTGGTTTCTCTTTGGGCAAGTTCTTTACCCAGGGCGGCATTCGGTTGACCGGCTATTATAGCAGGCGGCCAGAATCGGCCCGTGAAGCGGCTTCGTTTACCGGAGCAAAAGCGTATGATTCCCCGGACGATTTAGTTAAGGAGAGCGACGCGATCTTTTTGACTGTTCCAGACGGTTCGATTTCTTCTGTATATTTATCTCTGGAGAAATCCCTGATCCCCGGAAAAATGATTTGTCACTGCAGTGGTTCAATGACGGTTGCGGAAGCCTTTCCAGGTATTTCGCAAACCGGCGCATACGGTTATTCTATCCATCCGCTTTTCCCGGTCAGCAACAGGCTGACCTCGTACAGGGAATTGCCGGGTGCTTTTTTTTGCCTGGAAGGCAATGGTCCGCATCTGTCCATGTGGCAGGAACTGCTGGAATCGCTGGGCGCTTCCGCACAGATTATTTCCGGCGAATCCAAAGTGCGTTATCACGCGGCCTGCGCCATTTCCAGCAATCTGGTCTGCGGTCTGGTGCAGGAAAGCCTGGACCTGCTGGAGACCTGCGGTTTTTCCCGTGAGACGGCGTTACGGGCCATCACCCCATTGCTGCGGAGCAATCTGGAACACATTATTGAATCCGATCCCGTCAGCGCGCTGACGGGTCCGGTGGAACGGTGTGATGTCCGGACCGTGGAAAAGCATCTCGCCTGCTTTCCCAGTCAGGAAGAGCGGGATCTGTACAGCGCGGTTTCCCGGAAGCTGGTAGAACTGGCTTCTTTAAAGCACCCGGAACGAGACTACCGATCCCTGAAAGATGTACTGAGAAAAGGAGAAAACAAGAATGAACCGTAAAAACACTGTAGGAACTTTACTGGAAATGAAACAGCGCGGTGAAAAAATATCCATGGTCACCTGCTACGATTACAGCATGTCGCGCCTGGTGGATGCAGCGGGCATCAACACCATACTGGTTGGAGACAGCCTGGGCATGACCATGCAGGGATATGACACAACGCTGCCGGTTACCATGGAAGAAATGATCATCTACGGGCGCGGCGTCGTCCGCGGTTGCCAGAACGCCTTTGTCGTAATGGACATGCCTTTTATGAGTTATCAGGTATCGGCAGCCCAGGCGGTCGAAAATGCCGGCCGGCTCATCAAGGAAACTAACGCCAATGCGGTGAAGCTGGAAGGCGGCGCTGCTGTTGCCGAACAGATTAAAATGATCGTTGACGCAGGTATTCCGGTTAACGCCCATATCGGCATGACACCCCAGTCTGTGAACGTATTCGGCGGTTTCAAAGTCCAGGGGAAAGGCGAAGCCAATGCCCGCCGGGTGCTGGAAGACGCATTGGCCGTACAGGAAGCCGGCGCATTTATGGTAACGCTGGAATGCGTGCCTCCTAAACTGGCAAAACTGATCACAAGCAAGGTAGATATGATCACGATTGGTATCGGTGCCGGCGCGGGCTGCGACGGACAGGTACTGGTCTGCCAGGATCTTTTGGGAATGAATATGGATTTTGTTCCGAAATTTGTAAAACGTTTCGGCGAAGTAGGCCCGGCAATCAAACAGGCATTCCAGGATTATGATGCTGCCGTAAAAGATGGAACCTTCCCTGCGCTGGAACAGTCCTTTGTCAAGAGCGACTGCTCCGATGAATTCCTGGCGAAACTGGACAAAGAATTTTAAAAACAAAAAATCTCTGATGAAATGAGTATAATGATTAAATCAGCGGTCCATTGAACACAAAGACAAATCGCTTCTGCCCTTTTCTAAGGACAGAAGCGATTTTTATATAAGCGCAGTTTGTTAAAATGTATTTTGCATCCCGTTCCGCCAGGGTGCAATGCTCTTTAACACTTATTCCACTTCAATCAATTCATATTGCGGATTACCCATCTTCTGTTCCCGCATGGCAGTGAGCTGATGCAGGCCGTGACGGCTGGTGATCCGTTCCACCAGATCCTTCTGGTCCCCTTCCGGTTTGGTGAATACCATATCGCAGCAGGCCTGATCGATGGCAAGGATATCCGTTGAAGCGCAGATACCGATATCCGCAATGGTAGGTTCTTCTGCAGCCACCCCTGCGCAGTCGCAGTCCACGGACATGCGGCGCATCACGTTCAGGAACACAATGTGCTTGCCAAAATAATCGCAGGTCGCTTTGGCGGAATCCGCCATGGATTCCATAAACTGTTCTTTCATGGGCCACTCTTCAAAATTCGCCGGCATATCGTCCACTACCAGATGCACTTCCCGTTTGCCAACCTGGCCGGATGCGCAGCCGATGGCGATGTTCTTCATAGAACCGCCGAAGCCTCCCATGGCGTGCCCTTTGAAATGGGTCAGCACGATCATGGAATCGTAATTGGTAATATGTCCGCCCATGTGTACTTCCTTCAGCTTCAGCCCGTTGCGGACCGGCAATGCCACATCGCCCTCTTCGTCCAGAATATCTACCGGGCAGAAAGTCCATCCGTTTACTTTCAGCGTATCGCGATGGCCTTCCGTAGTATAGCGGTCCCCCGCATACAGCGTATTCGTCTCCACGATGGCGCTGTCGGGAACTGTTGACTGGAATGCCTGCACCATGTCGCGCGGCAAAATATTGGGGCCGTGTTTTTCTCCGGTGTGTACCTTGATCGCTACTTTTCCGTAAATATTTTCATTCACTAAGTTATACAGTTTAATCAGGTGTTCCGCATCGATCGTGCGGGTAAAATACACCTTAGCTTTCGTGCCGGGCGCTCCTGCGTCCACCCGTTTGCTTCCTACAACGGGAGCCTGTTTAAATTCTGTCATGGAAACTCTCCTTTCTTTCACCGGATGCTCTTGCATCCTGAACCCGACTTCCTGGCGTTTTAGAAATAAAACTTCACGTCATTACAAATGTTGCTGTTTAAATGTTAAATACTTACCTATGCTAATTATAATATTTTGAAACTGTCCCGTCTAATGCCTAAACATTTTTCAAAACTATGCTTATAAAGCATTGCGCTGAAAAGCGTAGCTTATCTTTCAGTAACCAATGTCCTTCAACCATTTTTCTACTTCGTTATTTACTGCTTTCGGATCCTCCTGGGACATGCGGCCCGGCAATCCCAGCCCTTTGTCCAGAACTGTCGCTCCTTTGGCATGGTCAGCGATGCGGCTTTCTTTGCCGGTCATATAACTTCCTGCGCTAGTACAGAAAGGAATGATAGTCTTACCGTGAAAGTCGTTGCTCTCCAAAAAAGTATATACTGCCATGGGCAGGTCGCTCCACCAGATAGGATAACCCAGGAATACTGTATCGTAGTTCTTCAGGTTTTCCGGCTTGCCCACGATTTCGGGACGGGCGTTGTCCTGCAGCTCTTTCTTTGCAATATCCGTTGTTTCCCGATAATTCTGAGGATATGGTTTCAACGTTTTTATTTCGAACTTATCAGCGCCTGTCAGGTCTGCAATGGCATCCGCAACAACTGCCGTGTTGCCTTTGGTAATTACGCCTACGTTATACTCTTCCCCGGTACGGGAGAAGTAAGCTACCAAAATCTTTTTGCCGCCCGGAGAAGAGGCAGCTTCTGCTTTCTTCGTCGCCGTTTCTGTTTTCACCCCCGGTTTTGCGTCAGACTTTTCCGCTTTCTTTTCAGCGCCGCCACAGCCTGCAGCCATGGTTGTCATCATAAAAACAGCTGTAAGCATCAATAAAATCTTTTTCATGCGTTTCATTCCTTTCTCTGTACGCTCCCGTTTTTATGCCAGGAACACAGGGAGCCTTTACTTTCCTCTTCATCCGGTTTGATATCTAAAGCAGAAGTTGGTAAGCCAGGCTGACGTCCTGTAAATTTTTTCCGTTTTTATTTCTTTACCGGTCTGCTTTCCGTCATAACAAAATACTGATCCCGTTCCGCAATGCGCCAGGCCCCATTCTGGCAAACCAGCTGGTCGACATAGCGGATATAATTATCGGAAATCATTTCCTGCCCATCCTGTTCTACAAGCAATGCGGCGCGGCAATAGTGGACATCCTGCGCTGTATCGCCATGTACCGTAATGACCTGCTGGCCGTTCATGTGGTGTGAAGCCCTGACACTGCTGGTAAACGCGCTGAATTGTTTTACCATTTCGCCAACGCCGTGAATGTCCATGGCCAGCGTGCCATTCATATGAACCATGATGTGCGTATCTTCCGTAAAAAATTTCGCCTGCGCTTCCACGTCGCATTCCAGATTGGAAAACTGATCGATGACTTCACGAATTGCTTCTTTTGCTTCCAACATTTCAATACTCATTTTAATTTCTCCTTTTTTCTTCAGCCGGGCAGGCTGACATACAAACTGTAAACGTTTTGCAATGCTTTTCCTGCCGCATCACTTATGCACAAACTATTATTTATTTTCCGCCATGCCGGTTTCCAGTCCTGGCTGCAACGGCCCGTAGTAATACGAAGCTGTAGCGCCGCCGTCCGCAAGGAAAGTGGAACCGGTGATGAAAGCGCCGGCATCGCTCAGTAACAGTTCCGCGATGTTTGCCATTTCATCTGCCGTACCCGGTCTTCCCGCCGGGCATTTGGCAAACATATTCTTGTAGAAATCCCCCCGCGGACCGTTAAATTCATCTACAGCCAACGGCGTTACAATGATTCCCGGCGCGATGTCGTTAAGTCGCGCTCCCCGTTCGCCCCAGCGGATGCATTCGTACATAACGCGCTTTTCGTTGCAGCGTTTTGCCAGCTGGTAGGCATGCAGCGTATCCCGGATATTTTCCGGCTGCAAAATTTCCAGCTTGAGCAATTCTTCGGCAGGCGTCGTAGCCAGCTGCCGGTCCTGTTCCGGCGTAAGCTGAGGCATACGCCAGCCGGACTGGCTGGAAATGGTTACGCCGGCACCGCCTTTGGCGATGACTTTCCCTACTTCTTCCAGCAAAACCGCCGTGCCGTACAGGTCAACCTTTAAAATGGCTTCAATGGGAGCCTGGGAAGGCGACACGCCGGCGCCGTTAATTAGGTATTTGATTTCGCCGTACTCCTGTCCTTTTTTAATCATTGCAAGAATGGACTCACGGGACGAAATATCCATTACAAACGGTTCTACGTCATATCCGGCGTCATTCATGATTTTCGCGATGGTCTCGCAGTTTTTCGGGTTTTTATCTCCCAGAATGATCTTCTTTCCAAAGCCAACGCGCCGGGCCAGCGCCATACTGATCTGTCCCGCGCCGGTTACCAGCATTACTTCTTTTGCCATATTGTTTCCCCTCCTGAATTTAATGTTTCATTAAATACAATAACAAGCCTTTATTAGAAAAGCAGAATTATTTATCCAGTCCTTTTTTCTTCAGCCAGTCCAGCGCCAGCTTCATAATTTCTGCGTTGTTTTTTTCCTGCATGAGGAAATGGGAATTTCCTTTGATGCCTATTTCCGGCAAGTGTACCAGCGTGGCGTCGCCCCCATGACGATTGACTGTTTCCACAAATTGCTTTGCCATGGCAAATTCCGTTCCCCATTTATCCTCTCCAACATTTTCCGAACCAATCTTGATGTAATCGCCATAGTAAAGGACAATTGGTATTTTGGTCAGCTTCATAAAATCTTCCATGGGTACGCCCATAGCTGAAGCGGACAGGGCTTTAAAGCGCGCCTCTGTGATCTTCGGCATTTCCGTCTCCGGGAAAAGGAAGGGAGTTCCGCCCGGTTCATAGGCAATAATACCTTTTACGTTATTCGAACGGATGGCTGTACGCCAGCCGATTGTACCGCCCATAGAATGAGTCACAAGGATGGCCCCGTCTTTTTGCCGGTTCACCAGCTTCGCCAGCACATCAGCGTTGAGATCGTTGTCCAAAGGCCCGGAGCCGATTGTCCAGCTCTGCTGGAATGCCTGATAGTTCTCTTCTCCCTTTGGGAATTGAGCGTTGGGCACGGGATTACCCTCATCATCGTAATGGCCGATCCGGGACAAAACGTACAGGGTCTTATCGCCATACATCGGGTTACTGGCCCAGGGAGTATCCGGCGTTACGGCTTCTGTAGAAAGATTGGATTCACCGCTGCGGGGCTGATCTACCAGATATACGGAGTAACCGGCGCGGACAAACATGGTGTTAAACCCTTCTCGCCCATCCGGGCCGGATTCCCAGGTCCGTTTGGACTGCGCTCCACCATGCTGGAAAATCAGGGGCAGTTTTTTTGCTTTTACCGGCTTTTGGTACTCTACATAGGCAAAGTCTCCATAGGCACGTTGCCCGTCTTCTGCAATGAAATTTTCCTGGGAAAAGGTTCCCGGTTTTTCTTTATAGGTTCCGCCAATGGTAAAAGAACCCTGTTCTGCAATGGTAATAGGCTTTGCTTCTGCCAGGCCGGCGCTTAAAGACAGGATAAGGCTCAGGGTCAGGGCGCTCCTGAAAAGTTTTCTTCGTAAACTCATTGGATAGGCTCCTTTCGATGTGAGTAAATTGAAGTTTGTACGTTAGTGATGCGTCAGGGAAAGGCA
>DDQB01000047.1 GCA_002342505.1 Acidaminococcaceae bacterium UBA2453 | reverse complement strand
GCTGAATGTTCACCGAAATTCACCTGTGCTATAAAAAGTTCACCTGTTTCAAATTCGTGCCGGTTCTGCAGTAGGAGCAGTTGAAGTGAACTTTGGTGAACTTCTTTTAACAGGTATTTATATATAATAAAATTATTATAATAAAAAAATATAAGAAAAAAAGTTCACTAAAGTTCATCTGAAAGGCTTTTACCCTGCCTGGGTACTGTCTTTTCCGCAGGTGAATTTTTTGTTTTTTGTGTTCACCTGAGTTCACTTTTGTTCACTCAGGAATCTTCACAAAAATATCTGAATAGATTATGTTATAATAAAGTTATAGTAAAAAAGAAAACGTATTCTGAAATAATTTTATGGAAGGAACCTTGCAACTATGAAAGAGATTGACAATCAGGAATGGAAAATCTATGTAACGAAATGCACTTCGGGCGAGTGGCCGGTGCCTCCCGCTTTTGTCAGCGACAAAGATAACTGGATCTGTCGCGCCATTGTGGGCCGCGTGCTGTATTTTATTAAAGATACGGAAGGCGCCATGAGGGTGCTAAGCACCTTTATAAACGATGTGAAACCGGATATGGAAGATCATCCGGAGCAGGGGATGTGCGAGGCGGAGCATTTTGTACTGAGCCTTCGCGATATTGCGGAGATTATCTGGACGCTGACAAAAAACGGGCCTGCGGCGCTGCAATATCTGGACAGAGCGTTTGATATCTGCATGGAATTTCCGTACCGTTTCCATACGGAAGCCCGGGGAGATATCTGGTACCGGCGGCTGAACATTTTGGCGGAAAGCGGCAAACTGGAGCAGGCTGTTGCGGATGCGGAAGAAATGGTGAAAAATGAAAAACAGGAATCCCATGCGCCGAAGCCCATCATTCCCGATCCGCTGTATGATGGGGTGAACCCTTATATTTTTTACAGTCTGCGTTTTCTGGCGGAGCAGAAACACAAAGAAGGAAAAACAGAAGAGGCCTGCGCTTTATTTGAAGAAGCCTACAAGTATTTCCCGTTGTCTGCGGCAGGTGTCCGGGATGTAAACAAGGCGAAAGAAACGAAAGACTGGGAAGAGAAATATAAGGCATGGGTGTTCTGTACCACGTTACAGTACCTGCCATGGGAAAAGCAGCCGGTTGTAAAATTGCGGGACTGATTTGTATGTAAGCAGGACATAAAACGGGCGCTTTGCGTGTTAGTGAAAGGTTGTAATTGCGGAGTAATGGAACAGGAAATCATGAATATCCTGCGCGGGCTTATGGCGCAGAAAAGCATTACGAATACGGAAGATGAAATTTTGGCGGAAAACTGGATGATCGATTACTTCCGCCGGCTTCCGTATTTCCAAAACTATCCGGAATTGTGCGGCTCGTTCCCGATTCCCGATGACCCTCTGCGTCGCAATACCGTGTGGGCATTAGTGAAAAGCAAAGAGACTGCAGAAGATCATTTTTTGCCGACCGTTGTTTTTATGGGACACCATGACGTAGTTTCGGCGGACGTGTATGGAGACGCGGAGCCCTGGGCTTTTGACCCGGATGAAATTACGAAACATTTAAGCAGAGAGTCCCTTTCCGCGGAAGCCAATACGGATCTTCTTTCCGGAGAATGGATCTTCGGTCGCGGAAGCTGCGACATGCTGGGCGGTACGGCGGCGCAGATGGCGCTGCTGGCCGAAGTGGCGGAGAACGCGCTGAAGGGGGACGATGCATCGGAGGATCGAAAAGAAATTTCTTCGTCCGAAACAGTTGCGGAGTCGCAGGCAGAAGAACTAAAAGCAATCCGCGGCGCCCTTTTATTTGTTTCCGTGCCGGATGAAGAATCCTTTTCCGTTGGCATGCGGGGAACGCTGCCGTTGCTGGAAAAGATTAAAGAAGCGCATCATCTGGATTACCGTCTGGCTGTTTGTGCAGAACCGAATCGCAGGACGGACGACGGGAAGACTCAGGTGGTTTCGGCAGGGAGCATCGGAAAACTGCTGCCGGTTGTGCTGGTGCAGGGTAAGCTGGTGCAGATAGGCAGTTACCGGGAGGGCTTGAATCCGCTGGGAATATTGTCGCGTATCGTTGCAGCGACTGAAGGGGATGAAAGTTTTACTGAACGGTTTGAAGATGAACTTTCCGTGCCGCCGGTATGGATGTACGTCCGCGATCTGAAGGACGGATATGATTTTTCACTGCCCCGCCGGGCTGCAGGTTATTGCAATGTACTGACGTTTCATAAAACACCGGCCCGGGTGTTGGCTTACTTCCTTGGGAAAATCAAAGCGGCTGTGACAGATGCTTCGCAGCCTGTTGCGGTGAAGACCTGGGTGACCCTCTGGCAGCAGGCAAAACAGCGGGACGGGTTTGCTGATTTTTCAAAAGAGATTATGGAACAGGCGGCTGTGTTGCTGAAAGAACAGCATAAAACATTTCCCGAAGTTACCCTGTGGCTGATGCAGCGCACTCTTGATTTTGTGCAGGCTGACGAACCGCTTGTGCTTTTGGGATTTGCGCCGCCGTATTATCCGGCGGTGCGCAGTGAGGAACTGGATCATGAACAGCGTTTCTCAAAATATATAAAGGCGCTGGCACGGTGGAATGATATCCGGATAGAACCGTATTTTACCGGCGTTTCCGACTGCAGTTACTGCGGTCTGCCGGAAGGGGAAAAGAGTCCGGTCTACCAGGCAAACACTCCGCTGTGGGGCGAATTGTATCAGTTTGACATGGCGGCATTGGAGCGTCTGCGCATCCCGTTCCTGCTGCTGGGCCCCTGGGGCAAAGATCTGCACCAGGTCGGAGAACGGGTGAATCGTTACAGTTTGACGCAGGAATATCCGGAAATGTTGAAAAAACTGTTGCGGTTCGTGTGGCTATCAGATTGAAAAGATGATATAATAATAAATTAATAAATGCAAATTTAGGAACTGAAACAGGATGTTCTGAAAGAATTATGGCAGGGTGCGCGCATTTCAGATGCGCGTAACAGCCGGTACGGGGGGATTTTATGTACAATAAAGTGGATGAAACGTTTATTGCGGGTCTTCAGGCCATTGCAGGCAAAGAACATGTGTATACGGATGCCGCGACGCTGGATCAGTATAAAACAGATGAAGAGACGGATCCGGCCAAGTTCCATACGCCGGAGGCTGTGGTAGCGCCGGGATCTACGGAAGAAGTGGCTGCTATCGTGAAGCTGGCCAATGAAGCCAATATCCCGATTACGGTGCGCAGCGCGGGCACCAGCCTGGCAGACGGGGCCATTGCGGTCTGCGGCGGTATCATTTTATTGATGGGCCGCATGAACAAAATATTGGAAGTAAATACCGAAGGACTGTATCTGGTGGCGGAAGCCGGCGCGCTGGTGAAGGAATGCCAGGCGGCGGCCAAAGAGCACAACCTCGTATACGCCGGGGATCCCAGCAGCGCGGAGACCTGTCAGATCGGCGGGAACCTGGCTACCAACGCGGGGGGCATCAAAGCCATCCGTTACGGTGTGACCCGCGACCAGGTCTACGGCATGACGGTAGTAACCCCGCAGGGCGAGATTATGCACGTGGGCGCCTGCCTGAAGAAAAAAACCACGGGCTATGCGCTGGAACAGCTGATCATGGGCTCGGAAGGCACGCTGGGCATCATCACGCAGGTTACGTTAAAATTGCAGCCCCTGCCGCCGTACCGGTTTGATGTGCTGGCTATGTTTGATACGGTAGAAAAGGCGGCCCGTCTGGTTCCTGCGGTGATCAAAGCCGGGCTGAACCCCACCAGCATTGAATTTATGGATAACAGTTTTGTGCGCAGCACCACGACCTTCTGCGAGATCGACGTGCCGCACCGCGAGATTGCGAACTTTGTATTTGTTACGGTAGAAACCTTTGACGAAGACCAGCTGGACACCGGACTGGAAAAACTGAGCGAATTGTGTGAAGAAGCGGGCGCCCTGGAAGTGCTGGAAGCGGACGATCGTCTGTGGACATTGCGCCGCAGCTGCCAGGAATCCCTGCGTATTCTGGCCGACGTGACTATTACCGACGACTTTGTGGTTCCCGTTCATAAAGTGGCGGAAACCATTGAACATGTTAAAGCCATGGGCGATCATTATCCTTTTGAAGTCATGGTGCTGGGACATGCGGGCGACGGAAATCTTCATGTCTGCATGTGCCGGAAGGATTTGACGGAAGAAGAGTGGAATGAGAACGTGGCAAAATTCCATAAGGAAGCGTATCCTTATGTGTACAGCCTGGGCGGCCGCCTTTCCGGCGAGCACGGCATCGGCGCCAAAAAGCTGCGTTACATGGAAGAATACACGGAACCTGCGGAACTGGAATACATGCGGATGATCAAGCGGGCGGTGGATCCGAAGAACATCCTGAACCCGGGCAAGATTTTTAATGTGTGATGAAAGACTTGGATAATTATTTTGGCGTCCTGTGAGCTGTCTCGGAAAAAAGAACGCCGGCAAAGGAGAATTCTGTATGAGCAAGTACAATCCCGTTACTCCGGAATTACTGGAAGAGCTGAAAAAAGTTGTGGGCGAGGCCAACGTAAAAACTGATGCGGAAACGTTGGACCGTTTCAAGACTGACGAAGAAACAGATCCCCGCCTGATGCATCTGCCGGAAGTTGTCGTATGGGTGAACAGCACGGAAGAAGTGGCCGCTGTTATGAAGCTGGCCAACAAATTTGTGGTGCCGGTTACGCCCCGCAGCGCGGGAACCAGCGTTTCGGACGGAGCGATTCCGGTTCTGGGCGGCATCGTGCTGAACATGGAAAAGATGAATAAGATTCTGGAGGTCAACAACGACGCCATGTATGCAGTAGCGGAAGCCGGCGCGCGCACTATTGATATCCAGCAGGCAGCCAAAGAAAAAGGCATGCTGTATGCCGGGGATCCCTGCAGTGCAGAGAGCTGTCTCATCGGCGGTAACATCGCGACCAATGCGGGAGGGAACAAAGCGGTTCGTTACGGAACCACCCGGAACCAGGTGTATTCCGTGGAAGTGGTGACGCCTACCGGGGAGATTACCACCCTTGGCTCCCGCCTGAAAAAATGCAGCACCGGTTACTGTCTGGAACAGTTGGTCATGGGTTCCGAAGGTACGCTGGGCATCATCTGCAAAGCGACCCTGAAACTGTTGCCGCTGCCTCCGTATAAAGTGGATGTGGCTGCGGTGTACGACGATCTGGATAAGGCGGTCACACTGGTGCCGAATCTGTTAAAGGCCGGACTGGAACCTACCAGCGTGGAATTCATGGACAGCAACTTCCTGAAAAGTTCCTGTGAATACAGCGAGATCAAGCTGCCTCATTATGATGAAGGCGTGTGCTACCTCATCGTCAGCATGGAAACATTTAACGAAGAAGAAGTGGACGAAAAAATGGAAAAGCTGGCGGAGATCTGCGAAGAGTCCGGCGCTATCGACGTGCTGGAAGCGGATGACCGCGTCTGGACCGTTCGCCGCAACTGCCTGGAATCTACCCGTTCCCTGAGCAAGATTGCCCAGTCGGATGATCTGGTGGTTCCCGTTGACCAGATTGCCAACTGCATTAAAACGCTGACGGAAGAAGCGAAAAAATATGATTTCACCATGTTCTGCCTGGCCCATGCCGGCGACGGGAACCTTCATTTCCAGCACATGAAAGGCGATATGAGCGATGAGGCCTGGGAAGAACAGCAGCATGCCTTCCATGAAACGGCCTATTCGTATGTATACAGCCTGGGCGGGCGCATTTCCGGCGAACACGGCATCGGCGCCAAGAAAGTCTACGCCATGGAAAAATTTACCGACCCGGTAGAACTGGCGATGATGAAATCCATCAAGAAGGCGCTGGACCCGTTGGATATTTTAAATCCGGGCAAAGTGATGAACCCGTATTGATTGGATTGCTGTAACGGTTAATGATGCGGAACGCGGTAAAGCGCGCCGCAAAAATGGTCGTAGCCTGAGCTGCGATGCAGAAGGATTAAGTGGACGTTTTCAAAGGAGTGGCTTAAATGTTTTCCCGCGTAATGATGGCGTTGGATCTGTCAGAACTTACTTCCCGCGTGCTGGATGTTTTTTACAGCGTATGCCCGGATCCGCAGACGGAAGTGTATCTTCTCCATGTAGTCAGAAAACCGGAGGACGTGCCGGAAACAAGTTCTTATTATAAAAAGACGTACAGCCGTTTAAAAGGGCTGGCGCAGGATATCCGGAACGCCGGATACGATCAGGTGAAAATTTTATGGGAAAGCAACCCGGAAGTGCTGGACGGAATCCAGAAAGCCGTAGACGAGTATGATATCAACCTGCTGGTGATGGCTTCCCACGGCAAAGGCGTATGGGCCAGCACCTTCCGCGGAAGCAGCACCTTTAACGTGGTGCGCGCTATTGATATTCCGACGCTGGTTGCAAAAGGCGATTACAAATGTGATGATTATCTGCGCCGCGTACTGCTGCCTACGGATTTTTCAAGAAAGTCTCTTATTGCATTGAATTTTATCCGCAACCTGCGGGAACATGTGGGAGAAGTGATCTTCCTGCATGCGATCGAAGGCGTGCGCGGCGATGAAGAGCTGCGCGAAAATAAAGAGATGGCGGAAGACATGCTGCAGGAGCTTTGCAACGAAATGCAGAATTTCGGCGTGCAGTCACGGTATGTCATTGCGGATGGCGGAGCTGCTTCCAAAGAGATTTGCAAGCTGGCGGAAGAAGAGAACTGCAGCCTGATCTTCAGCGGGCGTACCGGGGCGGGCCCCATCAAAGGACTGCTGATGGGAAGCACGGCCCAGAATATTCTGCTGAACTCCAGCCGCACCCTTTGGGTCATGCCGGATGAAGAAAGCGAAGACTGACGGAGGACGGCGGCCTGTCGCCATTGGATCCTGCGTTCTGCGGGCTAAAAATAAAAAAGACTTGACATAACTGGCAGTTATGCGTATAATATCTTACGTGGCTGAAGTTCAGCCACGTACAATTTTACAGCTTTAATTCCTACAACCGGAGAGATGACCGAGCGGTTGAAGGTGCACGCCTGGAAAGCGTGTGTACGGGAAACCGTACCGAGGGTTCGAATCCCTCTCTCTCCGCCATTTACAAACAATGCCGCGTTGCGGCTTTTTTCTTATAAAATTCAAATGGTTTTTCTGTAAGGCTGTAGCGGCAGGTCCTGCGCGATGGAGGCCTGTGAACCGTGTCAGGTCCGGAAGGAAGCAGCACTAAGCGGATCCCTTCATGCGCCGCGGGGGTGCCTGCCCTGCGGTCTTACAGGAAAACTAACAGAAAGCAGTCTCTGGGAAGAGGCTGCTTTTTTAATATAATTTCATATTATTTTCATTGTTATTTGTTAAAATTTTTACTATAATATAATAGATTTGGGAAAGGTTACCTGATACGGAAAGGATGTGCGATATGGCTTACCAAACTTTGTATCTGCGCTGGCGGCCTTCCAGTTTTGAAACGCTGGTTGGACAGGCTCCTGTGAAGCAGGCTTTGATGAACGCCCTTACCAGCGGCCGTATTGCCCATGCATATCTGTTTACGGGACCCCGGGGCACGGGGAAAACCACTACGGCCCGTATTTTTGCCAAAGCCCTGAATTGTGAAACCGGGCCTACGGACCATCCCTGCGGGGAATGCCTGAACTGCCGGCAAATTACAGACGGCAGCTCTATGGATGTGCAGGAGCTGGACGCTGCTTCCAACCGGGGCGTGGACGACATTAAAAATCTGAATAAAAACGCGGACTTCGCGCCGGTGAACTGCCGGTACAAGGTCTATATCATCGACGAAGCCCATATGCTGACAACGGAAGCCTGCAACGCTCTGCTGAAGACTTTGGAAGAGCCGCCCAAGCATGTGGTGTTTATTCTGGCTACCACGGAACCCCAGAAAATTTTACCTACCATCCATTCCCGGTGCCAGCGGTTTGATTTCCATCCCATTACCCAGGAAGAAATCGTGGCTCATCTGCAAAAAGTGGCGGAAGGCAGCGATATCAAGGCGGATAAAGAGGCTCTGGAACTGATAGCGGCAGCTTCGGAAGGCGGTATGCGTGACGCCCTGAGCCTGCTGGAACAATGCGGCGTTATGGCAGAGACGGTTACCGCGGAAGTTGTCCGTTCCGTTCGCGGCATTATCGGACGGGAAATTTTGCGGGAGCTTGTGCAGGCGGTAGGAAAGCGAAACGTGACCGATGCGCTGCTGATTTTTGACAGACTGCTGATGCAGGGCAAGGACATCAGCCAGATACTGATAGAATTATCGGGTTATATGAGGGCGCTGCTGCTGTATAAAGCTACGCCGGACTATCAGCCCATTTATGTGACGGATACAGCGGAAGA
>DDQB01000103.1:8917-9051 GCA_002342505.1 Acidaminococcaceae bacterium UBA2453 | reverse complement strand
GCCAGCTGCATCCGCTGCCGTTCGCCGGTGGACAGGGTGGAAGAAGCCCGGTCCAGAGAGAGATAGGATAATCCCAGATTCAGCAGCCGTTTTGCCGCCGAATGGAAAGAGGCGCAGATGCTTTCCGCCATGGG
>DDQB01000103.1:7859-8796 GCA_002342505.1 Acidaminococcaceae bacterium UBA2453 | reverse complement strand
GGCTTCCTTCAGGAATTTTTCTACCCGTTTCATCCCTTTTTCGTCTTTTACTTTAGCGAGGGCATTTTCTACGGTATAGACCGCGTTATAATAAGTGAAATCAAGTTCGCCTGCCACGTTGGAGTTTTTGGCTTTGTAGAAGATATGCTTTTTTTCCGCAGGACCGTGGAAAACGATATCTTTTTCCTTTTCCGTCAGGTCCTTAAAGGGAACGTCCGTGCGCACGCCCATTTCCCTGCAGACGTCGGTCATCAAAGTCCACATCAGGCTGTTCCAGGGCGCGACGGCTCCTTCGTCAATAGTAAGGGATTCATCCGGTACCAGGGTGGATTCGTCCACGGTGCGGATCATACCGGTGCCGCTGCAGCAGGGACAGGCGCCCTGGCTGTTAAAGGCCAGTTCTTCCGCAGAGGGCGGATAAAAATGCTCGCCGCAGACAGGGCACACCATTTCCTGCTCCGCTGCGACGGCCAGGGTCGGTTCCTGGTAATGTCCGTTGGGGCAGACGTGGCTGGCCAGTCGGGAATACATCAGCCGCAGACTGTTCAGCNNAGCAGTTCCGTGCCGGTGCCGAAGGTAGAGCGGATGCCGGGGATCCCCGGGCGCTGGTGCATGGCCAAAGCGGCCGGCACATACAGTACCTGGTCCACTTCCGCTTTGGCCGCCTGGGTCATGCGACGCCGTGTGTACGTTGAAAGGGACTCCAGATAACGGCGGGAGCCTTCCGCGTATAAAACGCCCAGGGCCAGTGAAGATTTGCCGGAGCCGGAGACCCCGGCGATGCCCACGATTTGATGCAGGGGAATATCTACATCAATATTTTTTAAATTGTGCACCTTTGCGCCGCGGACAAGGATTTTGTCCGGCGTTTCTTTGTTGTGTTCATACATGGTATCTGCTTCTTTCTGAAACTGAGGAAGTGCTGATTAATTCGTCC
>DDQB01000103.1:376-7783 GCA_002342505.1 Acidaminococcaceae bacterium UBA2453 | reverse complement strand
CAAAACGCCCGCGGCAATCGCACGAACTCATTTAATCAGCGCTTCCTGAATTCTTTTCTTTATTTGCTTTCATCGGTAAAACATTTTAAAATATTGGCGCTTGTTTTTGTTTTTATTCAATGGTATCATGAGACTTGCAAAAAAACAATATCATATTGATTGACGCTTCTTCAGGAAACAAAGCTGAGGATTGCGGCATATAACAGGGACAGTAAAGGAGTGTGACTGACGGTGAAACGTATTGCGCTTATCATAGTTTTAGTAGTGCTGGCTGCCGTGGCTTATAAAGGACCCGATTCTCTGATCGGGCTGGCAAAGATGTCGCGTTCGGCCGCGCCGGAAACAGAGAAGGTGAAAAATGTACTGGGACACCCTGTGGGAAAAACAGGGAAAAAAGTACTGGTCGCCTATTTTTCCTGGGGCGGCAACACCCGCGATGTGGCGCGGCTGATCCACGAAAAGACCGGCGGCGATCTGTTTGAAATCAAAAAAGAAACGCCGTATCCCAAAGAATATAAGCCCGCAACGGAAGTAGGGAAGATGGAGAGGGAACAGGATCTGCGCCCGAAGCTGCAGGGACCGCTGCCCGATTTAAAACAGTACGATGTGATCCTGCTGGGCTATCCGATCTGGTGGTACATTGAGCCCATGCCGGTTAAGACCTTTGTGGAAGCGCAGGACCTGTCCGGGAAAGTGATCCTGCCTTTTGCTACCAGCGGCGGCAGCGATATCATTGCCAGTGTGGACGATCTGCGCAGGACATTGCCAAAAGCGCAGGTGAAAGACGGGCTGCTGGCGAACATGACAGGGCGTATTGACGGCTGGCTGAAAGAGAACGGGCTGGTAAAATAAAGGGAAGGGTGACAGAAAAAAGAGCCATCGATGATTGCGTCGATGGCTTAATTTATTTTTTATTTTGTTGTAATGAAATGGTTACGCTTCCTAAAATATCAGTCTTCGTACTTATCCGGGAAGAACAGTTTCAGCGTGTCCATGTCTGGCATCTTGCCCATGGCGTTGCCGATGAGGAAGAAGAGCAGCGAAGAGGTGATGCCGATGGTGATCTGGTGCAGGGAGAAGATCTTGAAGCCCAGGGCCATCGTCACGCAGTAAGCGACCACGCCGCCGAACATGGCGCAGATGGCGCCGGTACTGTTGGCCTTATGCCAGAACAGGCCGAAGATCATGACCCAGAAGAATGCGGTTTCCAGGCCGCCGAAGGCGAACATGTTGATCTTCCAGATAACGGAAGGCGGCGCGATAGAAATCAGGTAAATGCCAAAGCCCAGGAGGATGGTGAACATCATGCTCAGCCGTTTTACGCCGTCGTTGCTCAGGGTCTTGCCGCTCTTTTCCAGATGACGCATGTACACGTCCTTGATGATGGAAGAAGAAGAGGTGAGCAGCAGGGACGAAACGGTAGAGATGGTTGCCGCAATGGGCCCGATGATGACCACGCCGGCCCAGAAAGGACTCATGACGCTGATGATGGTACGGGGCATGATATTGTCCACGCTGCCGCCGTAAGCCGCCAGGTCCGGGTTGGTGAGCACGCCTTTGCACAGGACGCCTACCCAGGTGGCGATGATGGTCACCACGCCGATGACTACCGTACCGATGATGATAGCCTGCCGCAGCGCCTTTGTATCTTTATAGCTGATGCTGCGGACAACGGACTGGGGCAGCGCCAGGGTGCAGACGCCTACCAGCAGCCACTGGCTGATGTACAGGGAAACGGGCATCTTGCCGCGGGACAGAGGCTCCAGCATGGCCGGGTCGTTAGCCCGGAAGTGAGCCATGATGGCGCTGTAACCGCCGGCCTTGTCCAGCATGCAGTAGAACAGGATCGCCATACCGATCATCATGGCGATGGCGCAGATGGCGTCGGTGATAGCCACGCCTTTAAACCCGCCGATGGTAGTATAGATGACTACGATGATGCCGAACATGGTGAGGCCGGTCATGTAGGAATACCCGGTAACCGCTTCGAACAGTTTGGCCGCGCCCACGAACTGGGCGACCATGGTAGCGCAGAAGAATGCGACGATAAAAATAGCGGCCATGTTGGCCAGTACGTCGGATTTATACCGGGCGCGGATGATGTCGATGACAGTGACGGCGTCGATGTCGCGGGCCACAAGGGAGATCTTCTTGCCGAAGACGCCCATGACCAGGAAGATGACCACCATCTGCACGATGGCCATGTACAGCCAGCCGTACCCGATCTGCCAGGCGACGCCGGGCCCGCCTACAAAGGTAGAAACGCTGGAGTAGGTGGCCACGGTGGTCATAGCCAGGACGAAACCGCCCAGGGAACGGCCGCCGATGAAATAATCCTTTACAAAGTTGGAAGAACGGGCTTCGCTGGACTGCTGCTGTACCCAGTAGCTGATGTAAAGCAGGGCGGCCAGGAATAAAAGCGCGGGAGCCAGGTTCAGTAAATTTTCCATTACTTGCTTCCTCCTTTCGCTGCTGCGTCCTCATCCATGTCCACGTCTTTGATGACATAGTTGGCCAGCCACCAGGCAACGGCTACGGCAAACAGCCAGGATACGATGCAGCCGCCGATGACCCAGATGGGCGTATCCATGATGACGATGTCCGAATCTGCCAGGCCGAAGCCGGAAACGATCCAGAAGAGGATGACCACGATGGTGGCCAGCACGGTAGTCTTGGCTTCCCGGTTTGCCTGCCGGAATTTTTCACTGCGTTTCATTGTGATAAGTTCCTCCTTTTTCGCAGGTCTATTCAATTTCGCAAGTATATTATCATACATTTTTTAAGAATGCAATCGAAACATCGGTGGAATATCGGAGAAGATTCGGAGAAGTGTCGGAGAAGTGTCGGAGAAACGTCGGAGAAGAATTGACAGAAACCCTGTGACAAAAGTCGGGGAAAAGCCTGACTTTTGTTTTTATCTGTCCTCGCTCACTTATATTCTCACGCAAGGACCCAATTCTCATGACTTTATTGAACATAATCAGATAAAATAAATACGAAAAAGCAAAACAACTACAAAATGAATGTGTCTGTATTTTGCGGGGTGATACAATGGCAGAACAGGTTTTGATCCAATTCAGGGCTGACAAAGCATTAAAACAGGAAGTAACGGAAATCTACGAATCTATAGGGTTAGACATGCCTACTGCATTCCGGATGTTTATGGTACGGAGTAAAATGGTTGGCGGTTTACCTTTTGACGCAAGATTACCTATAAAGAAGCCTGTTGCAGCAGCTTCCCTGACAAAAGAAGAACTGGACTCTGAGATTCAAAAAGGGTATGATGACATGGTTGCTGGTAAAGAACGTCCTGCTGAAGAAGTGTTTAGCAGATTAAACGGAAAGTAAGTTTCTATAAAATAATCCCGCGGGAACAAAAAATGCCGCGCTGACAGCGCGGCGGGGAATACCTGCGGCGAAAGGATGCAGGTGTTTTTTGTATTTGTTACATTTTCGTTTTGTACTTAAACCGGTACTGTCCCTTGTCTTTGCCCTTAACCGGAACTACAACATACATAGTGCGCAACTTTTTAGATTTAGACTGATAAAATCAACTCGAAATAGAAATGCGTTTTACATTTAATCGTTGTTCCATCATAGAGACATACTCTTCGCTTTTATCACACAGAATCGCTTTAAATCCGTTTTTAACAGCAGAAGCGCCAGTTGTCCCTGATCCTGCCATCGGATCAAACACCAACTGGCCAGACTTTAATGCCATAAGGAGCAGCTTGCTAAATACCGCTTCAGGTTTTTGAGAAGGATGTCCTGTCTGCTCATTCTTACCAACAAAACCAATAATAAGGGGGGATTCGATTACGCTCGGTGGGCCTGGAACAAAGCGCATTTTTCCAGCATCAAATTTGATTTTTTGCGTTTCATTTAAGAAATGTTCGGGATGCATGGTATAACCTTTTCTCATAAATTGTATGCACGCATTCTGGCTCGAACGCCATCCCCGTATTACTGAAGGGCAATTTTTATAATACCAGGTCAACCATGCAACCATATAAAAATCATCAGGAGCAAAACGAACATAAGGTCCAATAATTTCTGGAAAGCCCCACAAATATAACAAATCAGAAATCTCGCTACAGTTATCCAACAATTTTTTAATAAAATCATCATATTCAACTGTAGGCAACACTCCGCCCTTCCCTTTATTATACCAAGGGTCAAGCATGGTACATTCCGCATGTATATTTTCTTTTTTTAACAACGTAATAGATTCAAATACATCCATCGGTGGCAGAATCGCTATTCCGCAGTTATTGAGTGATTCGTATATGTTACTCCTTATGGTATTCATCCGTTCTTCACAAAGCCTTTCTCTGTCAACCATTGGATGTCGTCAAAAACATCCGTTGTAGAATGCCACATTTTTTCCAACATAGGTGCAATTTCGATGGCTTTCCTGATTACATCATTCTGGGGCATACCCCAATAAGTTGAATATCCAGGCACCATTAAGCAACCTGTCGTCTTATCAGACGGAATCGGTCTGCCAAAATTCGCAATGATATCAAGAATGCAATACTTCCTTACAATGCTTTCCCTTTCAGGTTTGATTTTAAACGCATTTCCATCAATTTGCAAGAGTTTGTTTTCGGCTTCCTTAATAGCTGTATTAATTTCATCAACAGAGTATCCATCCGCCTGAAGCAGCTCTGTCACTTTCACTTTTGAACCACCTGTTATTAAAATAGCAAGTTCAATTTTNNTAAGAAATTGATGCCCTGTAATTCCCTTCGTAATTTGAGAGGAGCCGTTTTAATTTGGATAAAGTCTTTCGTTGACGGCTTTGCAAGCATTTTTCTCAAATCGCCATTCAATGATGAAAAATAACCAGCGCCATCCAAAAATTCAATGAACACCGCTTCCGGGAATTTTTTCAAAGTGGCTTCCCTGCTGCTGTCTGTCTGATCAACCACTTTATGAGAAACACTGCCTGAATCACCTGCATAAAACTGGCTCTGGATAAATACCTTTGCGCCATCTTTTCTTGACTGATACGGAATAATAAAATCGTATTTCCGTTTTTTGATTTGCGGATTAATATCTATGTCGCCTAACAATTGTCCAAGTTCAACATCCTGTGTATTAAAATCTGTTTCTTCTTTTAATCCCCAATCAGTCATATAATTGCGAAGGATATTTTCAGGAATATGCCCTTGTGTTGCCGTAATGGAACCACGCGATTGGAAAACAACCATAGCGCTCAACAGTGCATCTTCATTACCAGCCTTTTTTTGATCGCAGTATGCCCGCCCCAAACTCCAAAGCTGCTTTGCATAACTTTCATCAGAAATTATCAAGTGATAATAACACTCAAGAAAGTTTTTCTGAAAAACAGGATGTTCCATCGTCTGAATTACTATCTTTGTTACTGCATCAAACTGCAAAGTCCTAGGCAATGATTTGACAATCCACTTACCGGAACGATTCTTCTGAGGATACTGATTAATCTTGTAAACGTTACGAAGCGATAACGGAAATTGACACTTCAGATTATTATCTGATTTGCCCGTTGTTAGGAGCAGCACATTACATATGCAGTTTAAAATATTTTCCTTTTCTTTGTCGCTCTTTTGTCCAATAAGCTCTACAGTGCTTTTTGCCAAAGCAGATGATGAACAGTCTGATACGCTGTTAAAATTGTTTGTGATTTTTGCTACTATTTCAAAGCCATCTTTCATGGCATTCAGGTTTACTTTAAACTGTGGCGTATCACGAATCTCGCCCAGCGACGGCGTAACCCAAATATCGAATTCAGACATTTTTTCTTCAAGAGTTGCTTTATATAAGCCAAGCTTCATGGTATCTTCCTTTCTCTGAGAACTCCCTTAACAAAAACGTCATTAAAACCAAAAATAAACTGTGTGCCAAGCAAATGTATTACATTTCCATAAAGAAAACTATTGTTCGTTAATATTTTATCATAGGTTTACAAAAAAGAAAAGAGATAAAGACAACAATTTTTAATGATAGTTCGTAACCCAGCATTGTTGCGCAAGGGAAATGGGTTGGACAAAATGAAGTGAAAAATTTCATTTTTGCATAGCTCCCTGACTGTTTTTCAAGAAGATTTACCTGAACGGATTGTTTTGCAGGATTGAATGGAAGCGGAATATTCCATGCCAAATGATTCACGCCGCCCAGCCTTTGCCGTAATAATTTCCGTTCCAGTATTTTGCAGCGTTGCGGACGGTGAGCTGCACGTAATGAGAGCCTTTGCTTTGGCGGTACAGGGCGGAGCGCCGGAAGACGGCTTCAATGGCGGGAGCGCCGTAGCCTCCCAGCCAGAACCACATGCGCTGGCAGAAGTAAAAATCTTCCCGGCTTTTGTCGCTCCAGTTGTGCCCGTGATAATACATGCGCTGCAGTTCGGGATCGGTTCCAAAGGCTTTGCGGAGGATGGCGTCTGCCGGAGGTAAAAAGGCTGCGGGACGCGCAGCGGTTTTCCCGCAGTTGCAGCTGGCAGAGGGAAACGTATCTGCGCGGTCATCTCTCTGCATGTCGCCTGTAGGTTTGGGACGCAGGCTTTCGCAATAGGCGATGGCAGGAGTCAGGTCGGGGAGACAGTTTTCTTTTAAGGAGAAAGCATTACGCAAATCCGCGCGGCCATTTTCCGTAAGGGGAAAGGCATCGTTCCCTTCGCCCGGAACATTTTCCGTAAAAGGAGCCGCGCCATTCGCCTCCTTCGCGCAAGCTGGAAGGGGATGGCCGGTTACGGTGATGCCCCGGCCGGAACCGTACCATTCATATTCTTTGCCGTGGCTGCCGATGGTCTTACGTCCCGGCAAAAGCCAGGCGGCTTTATCCGGCAACGCGCCCCACACATGGACGCCGTGGCCGGAAGGGGAAGCCTCGCGCCAGGCGTTGGGTACGAGCTGCAAAATTTTCTGCAGCCGGGGGTCGTCGCTATCGCAGTCATCAATATCAATGCAGGCCAGATCATTTTTTTCGGAAAGCAGCAGGCTGACGCCGCCTTGTTCCGGCATGGCGCGGAGCGCTTCGGCGAAGGTGCGGCCTGCGTTGTCCCAGTAGTTCCCGTGCAGGACGGCGTTGCCCAGGGTAGGAAGCTTTTTGGCTTTGCCATCCTCAAAGACGGGCTTCCAGTTGATCCACCAGGGCTGCGCTTTTAAAAAATCGGGAATGCCATCGGCATTGACTTTCAAAATTTTAGTTTTATCGGTAATCATAAATCAAATCCTTCTTTCTGTGAATAAAAAACAGGAAGCGCTTTTACAGCAGCGGGGCTTTGCCGGTGTACAGCGGCGAAGTTCCTGCCGCGTAGCGCTGGCAGGCATGCGTAATGTGCAGCGCTTCCGAAAATGAATAGCACGGGGCAAATTGTTCCCTGTGCTTTTTTTAATCACGTTCCTTAAGGAAACGCTGATTAATTCG
>DDQB01000103.1:0-345 GCA_002342505.1 Acidaminococcaceae bacterium UBA2453 | reverse complement strand
AAGCTTGCGGCTCTCTGCTTATGCCGACGCTTTTGTGAATGGCTGCGTCACTGTCTTTTGACGCAGCCTTAAATAAAATACAGGAAGTACAGGAAGTACAGGAAGTACAGGCAAAAGTACAGGAATCCTGACCCGCATGGTTGCTGCCTTTTTGCTGGCTGGCTGTACTTCCTGTACTTTTTTCCCTGTATTTTATTATATATATTCTATATATAAGTATTGCTTATAAAAAGTACAGGAAGTACAGGATTTGCTTTAAAATCTGCACGGGAACCTGCTTTGCAGCCCTGTACTTTTGTGTGAAAAAGTGCAGGATTACGTTAAAAAGTACAGGAAGTGCAGGAT
>DDQB01000059.1:9319-9446 GCA_002342505.1 Acidaminococcaceae bacterium UBA2453 | reverse complement strand
CGTTCTTCTTTGGAAATATATTCGATCTTGCCCAGTTTTGTCACGCCGTCAACCAGCATGGCCACTTTGGCGCCGAACATTTCCTTCAGTTCCTGCAGGGATGTATCCGTATCTTCCACCACATCAT
>DDQB01000059.1:9032-9306 GCA_002342505.1 Acidaminococcaceae bacterium UBA2453 | reverse complement strand
GCCAGGATGTTGGCCACCTGGGTCGGATGGATGATATAGGGTTCACCTGAACGACGCTTCTGATCCGCATGCATTTTCGCGGCAAACTCATACGCTTTTTTTACAAAGGCGATCTGCTTTTCATCCAGATAAGTTTTCAGGTATTCAAAAAATTCTTCAATTGTTACGGTCTGGTCTTCTCTAGAGGACATGATAGGTTCCTTCCTTTATCTGCGTTTCAGGCTCTGGATCCGGGGGCACGCGATCCGCAGGCTGTTTTGGTATATTTCCAGCA
>DDQB01000059.1:5345-8941 GCA_002342505.1 Acidaminococcaceae bacterium UBA2453 | reverse complement strand
TCCGCCTGATATGTTAACTGGTTCAGCTTGGCTACCGCCTGAGACTGCAGCACCTTTTTTATAAAACGGTATGCTTCCGCCAGATGAGCCCGGTCAGGGTATTCTTCCTGCATCCGGTTTTTCTGTATATATAAATCATCCATATTGTACAGGATATATAAGGCGCAGCCCTGTCCACCCTTTACCGGGAAGTTGTTCCACTGGAAGATGTCCTTCCGGGGCAGTTCGTAAAAAACAACGGACTCCGCCGACTCATCGCAGAGATCGCCGTAATACCGTATTGTAACATTCGGCATGGCAGAAAGCTCCGCCTCTTCCCCGCTTCCCTGATTGATGAACACCGTAAAGGGCCTGCCGCTCTGCAGCAGTTTTGCCAGTACGTTTTCTTTCAGTTCCTGGCTCTTACGGTAATCGTGCAGCTCCATATCCATCCGGAAGGCAACCATATCCAGGTTAACGCTTTCCACTCCGTTAAACACATTGATATGGGGCTTGAAAGCAATATCCGCCTCCGCATTGTTCGTCAGGCAGTACTGCCAGGGCGCTCCCTGCCACATGATGCAGTGGCAGGAATGATACCCGACGTTCACATAAAAACGCAGATGATTCATCTCCTGCCCGAACAGACGCGGGTTATGTACTTCCGCTCCGCGGATCATGAACAGCGGAGCCGGATTTTCACTTCCGAACGGTTCCAGCATCTGCAGCTCACGCAGGAACGCCAGCGACATTTCTTCATGACGGTCCCACTCTACATCTACCGACAGATGAGGCTGGTAATCTTCCGGCTGCAGCGAATTCTTCACCACTTCCAAAAAATGTAACTTAAACGCTTCTATCTTATCGCTTTCCAGCGTAAGACCGGCTGCCTGGCTGTGTCCCCCGAACTGGATCAGGTCGTCGGAACAGGCGTCGATAGCATCATACAGATCCAGCGGCGGAATGCTGCGACAGGATCCTTTGGCCTGATCGCCATGCACACTGATCAGGATCACCGGACGGTAATACCGGTCCACTAATCGCGACGCTACGATACCGATTACGCCGGGGTGCCACCCTTCCTGCGTTTCCGGATCCCATTTCCCCGCCAGCACAATGGCCGGTCCAACCGGTCCCTGCTTTTCCAGCAGTTCTATCGCTTCTTCAAAGATCTGACGGCTGATCTCCTGCCGCACCGCATTTTCATTGTTCAGATCGTTTGCCATGGCTTCCGCCATTATCTCATCTTTGGTTACAAGAAGTTCTACCGCCAGCTGCGCATGTTCCAGTCTTCCCACCGCATTAAGGCGCGGCGCCAGCATAAACCCGATTTTTTCCGTCGTCAGCGGCTCATTGGCGCACCGGCAGACCTCCAGCAACTTACGCAGTCCCGTCAGCGATGTGGTTTCCATCGCTTTCAGCCCCCGCTTCACCAGCGTGCGGTTTTCATCCTGCAGCGGTACGATATCCGCCACCGTTCCCAGCGCTGCCAGTTCGGTGAACCGTTCCCACAGAGGCGCCTCCGGGTTTTGAAGCTTCTCCAGCGCCTGGCAGAGTTTAAACGCCACGCCGACGCCGGACAATCCTTTAAACGGATACGCGCAATCCGCCTGCTTGGGGTTTACGATGGCATAAGCCGCCGGCAGGATTTCCGGCGGACGGTGATGGTCTGTGATAATAATATCCATCCCCCGCGGCGCTTCCGCCACTTCCTTCACACCACTGATACCGCAGTCCACCGTGATGATAAGGGTTATGCCCAGATCATACAGCGACTGCAACGCTTCACAGTTAAGACCGTAGCCTTCCCCTTCCCGTTTGGGAATATAGGTACAGACATTGGCAAACTGCTCTTTCAGATACAAATATAATAAAGAACTGGCCGTAATGCCATCTACATCATAATCTCCATAAACTGCAATCTTTTCATGATCCCTTACCGCCTGCAAGATCCGTTCCGCCGCAATCCGCATGTCTTTCATCCTAAACGGATCATAATAAGGCTTCTTTTTGCCATATAAGAAATCCCGTATCGCCGATTCTTCCTTCAGCCCGCGGTTCCACAAGATACCTGCGGTCACCGGCGAAATACCGAGCTGGCGGGCCAGCGGTTTTATCTCTTCACGGTCGCATTGTTTCAAATCCCAGTATTTGTATTTTTTCATTCTGTTTGGAATATCCTCTCCGTACGCCCACCCTTCTGTCGGCATTTGCGCCAGGTATCCTGCCTGTTAATTGACTTGCTGTATTTCTGTGAGGGTGAAGCAACTTTTATTTTTTAAAACTTTACGCCTATTATAATATTGTACAAAAAAAAACGTCGTCTGTTAATAGTTTTTTTTGCTTTCCCTTAATATAAACAGAAAAACTGCGATATAAACCGCAGTCTTCCTTAAAATCCATTTACTTTACCGATACAAATCCCCGATCCGGTCATACTCCGGCATAAATTCATCAAGGAAATAGGGTGTGTATTTTTCGAGGCCGCCGGTATCCCACTCATTCAGAAATCCGATGAGAGTTTCCACTTTAGCCGTAAGAGAACGAATTTCATTTCGGGCCGCATCCGGCATGGAAGTACCTTCCAGCAATTTTCGCATGGCGTTCAGCCGATCCGTCAATTTTGCGCAGGCGTTTTTGCGATCCGCGGGAGCCGGCGCTTTTTCGTTGGGATCGTTTGGATACATGGACTCCATCAACCGCTCCACATCATCATAGATCCGGTCCAGCTCCAGCATGCATTCCGATGTGGCTTTCAATTTACTTTGGACGATCTCCTGAGAACCGACATAATCAATATGAACGTACCGGTCCCACCCGTTGACCAGTTTCACATGGGCCCAGTCGCCTTTTACCTCCAACAGCTTTACCGGTTCCCCGAAACGGTACGCCGCCACCGGTTCGATATTTGTATTTGGTTCATCCCGAATCCAGACATTCCGTCCCGTAATGTAATAGGTATCGCCGATAAAAACCTGCTCGCCTTTTATTAATGCCTCCGCCGGAACCGCATTTACCAGAACCGTTACAACAAAAAGAAGCAGCAATAGTAACTTTTTCATCACAGGCATCCTCCTCGTACGACATCAACAAACAAAACACAACAGACTTGCGTTTTAGGAAGCGCTGATCAAATCAGTTTATGCGACTGCCCGGAGCGCGCAGACGAATTGAGCAGTGATTCCTTAATTCATTATAGCATAAAATGTTTCTTTCAGTTATTAATTTCAATTTCATTTTATCTGTCGTAAAAAATTTCCTGAGAAGGCGCTGATTAAATGAGTTTATGTGATTGCCAGGAGCGTGCAGACGAATTAATCATCGTCTCTTTAAAGAAACAGGTTGACAAACCGAAACAGCAATGATAATATAGTTTTGTTCCGTATTTTACGTGCCGCTGTGGCGGAATTGGCAGACGCACTTGACTCAAAATCAAGCGCCTTTGCGGGCGTGCCGGTTCGACTCCGGCCAGCGGCACCAACTTTATGAAAGATGCCATCAAATCTTCTTAACGCGTTTGTTAAGAAGATTTTTTTATTGCAAAAGAAAAAGAGGATCGGTCTGCCAACAGACAGCAGCCATCCTCTTTTTTTAATTGCTTTATGAACTATATTCAG
>DDQB01000059.1:1545-5246 GCA_002342505.1 Acidaminococcaceae bacterium UBA2453 | reverse complement strand
CTTTGCGGCACATGGAACAGATTGCATACGATACCCGTGCACGCCCACAAGGTCACTGCCTTTAACAGCGGGGCAAACACAAAATGCTTCCACCGTTTTTTCTGCTTTAGTACAATACAGAAAACCAGATTCCCCAAAAATACCACCGCAATCATGGGCAGTATCGGCAGATGCCCCTGCATAAACGCAAACAGCGGCAACAGCAGGCACAGGATCCCTGCGTACAGCAGCCCGCTGCCCCACACGGCAAAGCTCAGGCACAGGTTGACAACCGTTCCAATCAGCAGCATGGACGCCACAGGCGGAAGGGGCAACAGCAGCCGTATGCCCTGGGCTATAGACGCAACGGCCAGGCACAGGGCAGCCCGCACCAGGGCGCGGTTATGTTGCGGATCAGTCATTTCGTCTCTTCCCGGATATAGTCTTCCAACGCATCCTGCAGCTGCAGCGTCATCCTGCCAGGCTTCCCGTCGCCAATCATGCGGCGGTCAATTTTCGCCACGGGCATGATCTCGCAGCGGGGCCCGCACAGAAATGCTTCTTCCGCTCCCAACGCAAACTCTTTGGTGAAGGCTTTTTCAATCACCTGCATATCCAGCGTGGCCGCCAGCCTGTCCTTGATCATTTGCCGTGTTTCATTGGCATGGATGCTGCCCAGCTTCGCCGGATAGGTCCACAGCATTTCATCTTTCACCACCATAAAGGCAGACTCGGTGGCTTCCGTAATCTTTTCATCCCGTACAAACAGGGCATCGTAACATTTCCCAACCCGCGCTTTATTCCTTGCCAGGATTTCCGGCAGACGGAAAAGCGTATTCAGTTCGCATTTCACAGCCCGCTCATCCGGCACGGTCATCAGGTTTACGCCGGTCTTCCGCAGCTCCGCCAGCTTTTCCCGTTCCAGCGGCACAGCCTGCATGATCAGTTCCGGTTCGCACTGTTCCGGAAAATCCAGCTCATAAGGCCCGATACCCCGGGTGACCTGGGTGTACAGCAGCCCGTCAGTCACTTCCGCCGCTTCAATCATCCGCCGGGTAAAGTCTACCATTTCCTCAACCATATAAAAGCCGGGAATCTTGATCTGCACCATGGCGTTAAACAGGTTTTCCATATGCATCTCTGCGTGCAGGGCTTTCCCGTTATAAACGGGCACGATCTCATACACCCCGTCGCCGAACTGATGTCCCCGGTTAAAGGGATGTACATTCAGTTCCTCCGGATCGATAATATCATTATTGACTAAAATCAAATCAGTTTTCATCAGGGCCTCCATTCTTTACCACTTACGCGGTATGCCGTCAATTTTATCCACGTTCACCATAGATGCCAGCATGGTTGCCAGCAGACGGTTCTTTTCGTCATACATCTCACCGATAATGACCATGGTGCTCCGTCCGTGATGCTTTACATTGCTGATCATGCGCACAATGCCGTCCATACTCACATTGCTGATAAAATCCATGGAAAAGCTTGCTGTCACCACCGCTTCCCCTACCGAAGCGCCGGTCACGCCCAGCACAGAATCCGCCAATGCGGTCAGCACGCCGCCGTGCACCACGTTACGATGGTTGGCGTGCTTGTCATGCTCAATGTGCAGGCTCACCTGGGCGCCCCCGCAGTAGATCTCATCAATGTGGATATGGAAAAAATCCGACATAAAACAGTTATGGGTATAGATTTCCCGTATCCGCGCGGGAATATCCAGAAAATATCCCGTCTCCGGGTCTCGCGGCAAATTAGACGGGGGAAAACCGTTGTGTGGCTGCGCCTGTTTCAGTTCATTCATACTGCAAACTCTCCCATTCATAAAACTGCGGAATATAAACTACCATGCTTTCTTATATTATTACTTCCAGCCATTTTTGTCAATTTGTGTTATAATACTGTGCAAGACACTTTCATTATGTACCAGGAGATTGATTGCTAATGGAACAATTATATCCAATGAATTACACAAACGCTTCCCCTGTAAATGCCCCGCTCATTTTATTTCCTTTTTCCTGCGATGACGGACATGGGGATTACAACCGCAGTTACGAACAGGACAGCGACGATTTTGATTACGCCGACTACTCCACCGGAAAAGAAGACAATAACTTTCGCACCCAGCAGAAGAAAAAACGGAAAACGCAGAAGCAGATCATTGAAGACATATTAAACCGCTGGGATTAAGGAGCCCTGATTCATTCGTCCACACGTGAGTTGGTGTTTTTTGTAATTGGCTTCGTCAATCTTGACGTAGCACCGCTTTGCCTTCTAAGCATTTCCCTGTTATTCGCAAAACGCTTTCAGTAAACGCACAAACTCCTTTCACCAGCGTTTCCTTAAATGTACAAAAACAACTAACTGCCTGTACCTTCACAGATACAGGCAGTTTTAATTTGCAATTCTTTTTATTCAACCACAGCCGCGCAACGTTCGCACAGTTCCGGATGGGCCGCGTTCTTCCCAACGCTTTCGCTGTAAGTCCAGCAGCGTTCGCACTTGTGTCCGTCCGCCGGTTTCACCGTCACTTTCAAGTCATTGCGTCCGGTAGCTTCTTCGCCGCCATCCGCGCCTTCGTTCAACGCAACCTGGGAAACGATCAGCAGCGTAGGCAGATCTTTCTCAACGGATTTCAGGATCTCCAGCGCTTCCCCTTCCGCATACAGCAGGACCTTGGCTTCCAGAGAGTTGCCGATGGTCTTGTTCTGGCGATGGCCTTCCAGCACCTTGGTCACTTCGCTGCGGATGGCCAGGACGTTATCAAATTTTGCTTCCAGCGCTTCATTAATATATTCTTCCTTCACTTCCGGCCAGGGCAGCATCTGTACCGACTCCGGCGCGTTGGCCGGTTTCTTCATGAACTGCCATACTTCTTCCATGGTAAAGCTCAGCACCGGGGAAAGCATGACGATGAGATCGTTCAGCACTTCATACATTACGGTCTGGGCGCTGCGGCGGGCCGGGTCGTCTTCTTTGGAAACATACAGGCGGTCCTTGATGATATCCAGATAGAAGCTGGACATCTCCACCGTGCAGAAATTATGGATGGCATGGAACAGCACATGGAAGTCGTAAGCTTCGTAAGCCGCTTCCACTTCTTTCTTCAGCTGCTGCAGACGCATCAGCGCCCACTGATCCAGTTCCTGCATATCCGCAAAGGCAACCCTGTCTTTTTCATAATCAAAATCATTGGTGTTGCCCAGGATGTAACGAATGGTGTTACGGATCTTACGATACGCATCCGACAGCTGCTTCATGATTTCTTTGGAGATGCGGATATCCTGCTTGTAATCGGCAGAAGCCACCCACAGACGGATGATGTCCGCGCCATACTGCTTGATCAGGTCCTGGGGCGCGATGACGTTGCCGACAGATTTGGACATTTTTCGCCCTTCTCCGTCAACTACATACCCGTGGGTCAGCACCGAATGGTACGGAGCATGGCCGGTCACTGCCACAGAGGTCAGCAGGGAAGACTGGAACCAGCCCCGATGCTGGTCGCTGCCTTCCAGATACATGGCGCAGGGCCATTCCAGTTCCGGCCGCTTGTTCAGCACGCCCATATGGCTGGAACCGGAATCAAACCACACATCCATAATGTCCTTTTCCTTACGGAAATGTGTGTGGCCGCACTTCGGGCACTTCGTACCTTCCGGCAGCAGTTCGTCCGCTTCATATTTCCACCAGGCGTCGCTGCCTTCTTTTTCAAACAGGTT
>DDQB01000059.1:0-1507 GCA_002342505.1 Acidaminococcaceae bacterium UBA2453 | reverse complement strand
ATCGGCACGCCCCATACACGCTGGCGGCTGATGCACCAGTCGTGGCGGTCGGCGATCATGTTATGGATACGCGGCTCGCCCCAGGCCGGGATCCATTTCACTTCGTTATGGATGGCATGCAGCGCCGCTTCCCGGAAGCCGTCCACAGAAGCAAACCACTGCTCGGTGGCGCGATAGATGATGGGATTCTTGCAGCGCCAGCAATGGGCGTACTGGTGATGGATGTTCTTTTTGCCCAGCAGGAAACCAAGCTCTGCCAGATATTTCAAAATCGGAACATTGGCGTCAAACACAAACAGGCCCTTAAACCGCTCGCCGGCTTCCGCCGTCATCATGCCCCGGTCATCTACCGGGCAGACAATGGGCACATTATATTTCAGGCAGGTCAGATAGTCCACGTCGCCGTGGCCGCCGGCCGTATGCACGCAGCCGGTACCGGTTTCCAGGTCTACATAATCCGCCAGGCAGATCATGGACTTGCGATGGTTGTATTCCGGGAACGGATGCTCGCATTCCGCGTATTCCATCTCCCGCCCTTTCACGGTTCCCAGCACTTTTCCAAAAGACAGGCCCGCTTCCGCCGCCACAGTGTTAACCAGCTCGCTGGCCATGAACAGCACTTCATCCCCGTTTTCCACAAAGGAATATTCAAAGTCCGGATTGAGCGTAACCGCCATGTTGCCGGGCAGGGTCCAGGGCGTGGTAGTCCAGATGACAACATAAACAGGACGGCCGTTAACCCCTTCCGGAGTTTTCCCGTTGTCTTTTACCAGAGGGAACTTCACATAAATCGTAGGAGTCTTCTGGTCCGCGTATTCAATTTCCGCTTCTGCCAGGGCCGTTTCACAGTGAGGGCACCAGTAAACAGGCTTTAAGCCTTTATAAATGTAGCCTTTGTTGGCCATGGCGCCAAACACCCGGATCTGTTCCGCCTCAAAAGGATGCTGCAGTGTCAGGTACGGATGGTCCCAGTCCCCCAGCACGCCCAGCCGTTTGAATTCTTCCCGCTGGATGTCGATGAACTCATGAGCGTACGCGTCGCACTTGGCCCGCAGGTCCAGGGCCGTCATGCTGTGACGGTCCACACCCATGGCGTTCAGGCAGGCGTGTTCGATAGGCATGCCGTGAGTATCCCAGCCGGGAACATAGGGTGTGTCATAGCCTTTTGCATATTTATATTTAATAATGATATCTTTCAACACTTTATTTAACGCATGGCCCATGTGGATATGGCCGTTGGCATAGGGAGGGCCGTCGTGCAGCACCCACTTGGTATGCACTTCATGCAGTTTCTGCTTCTTTTCATAAATTTTGTTCTCTTCCCAGAACTTCAAAAATTCCGGTTCCCGTTTGGGCAGGTTGCCCCGCATGGGGAATTCCGTTTCCGGCAAATGCAGCGTTTTACTGTAATCCACTTTCTTCTCCTCCTGAATTGGTTATAAAAAAAAATTAAGTCCCGTCCGAAAAGGGACGAGACTGTATTCAACCCGTGGTACCACCCTCATGA
>DDQB01000069.1 GCA_002342505.1 Acidaminococcaceae bacterium UBA2453 | reverse complement strand
GTAACGGCGCGCATCAGCGGACTGTTCCGGGACAGCATGCCAGGGTGTGGAGAACTGTTGGATAAAGCGGTGCTTAAAGTGGCGGAACTGGAAGAAGACCCGGAACAAAATTATGTGCGAAAGCATATTATGGAAGACAGTGCGGAACTGGTAAAAGAAGAAGGCATGGAAAAAGAAGAAGCCTGGCGCTCTGCAGCCTTCCGTATCTTTGGGGATGAACAGGGAGTGTACGGCGCCGGCGTAGCAGCATTGCTGGAAGCAAAAAACTGGGAGACCATTGACGACATTGCGGACGTGTATGTTCGTTGGGGCGCCCATGCCTATGGCGGCAAGACCCGGGGAAAATATCTGCCGAAACAGTTTCGAAAACGGATGGGTGTGCTGGACATTACTATAAAAAATGAAGATAACCACGAAACCAACATGCTCAGCAGCGATGATTACAACGCCTACCATGGCGGTATGATAGCGGCAGTCCGAAGCATAAAGGGAAGCGCCCCGAAATCCTATTGCGGAGACAGCACAGACCGGAGTCGCGTTACCATGCACAGTGTACAGGAAGAAGCCAAACGAATTTTTCGCAGTGAATCCATCAACCCTAAATTTATTGAGGGCATGATGAAGCATGGATATAAAGGCGCGGCAGATCTTTCCAACATGGTAGCTCACAGCTATCAATGGGATGCTACCAGTAAGGTCATGGAAGACTGGATGTATGAAAAATATGCGGAAAAATATGTTTTTGACCCCAAAGTGCAGGAATGGATGCGGGATGTCAATCCATGGGCGCTGAAACGAACTATGGAAGTGCTGCTGGAGGCATCGCAAAGGGAACTGTGGCATGCGAAAGACGAAACACTTAAGGAATTACAGAAATTGTATCTGGACGTAGACGGTGAGTTGGAAGAACAGGCGGATGAAGCATGAGCAGGGATACGGTCACGGAAAAACTGTACACTCTTTCCACGGGGGATGAAGTGTATCGCTATGATAAGAGTATAGTGATATTTTTCACGGGGCATCGCAAGGTGTTAAGCACTTCCATTTTTAATGGAGGCTATCATGAAAACTTTACGGCAGTGTTTAATCACGATGCCAAACAGGGGGCGGGTATGCCCTGTGAAATGCTGGCTCCCACATATACGGAACATATGCAGATCCTGTCTAGACGGCTGGGACTTGATCATCATACTGTTACAGGGATGGGAACAGCAGCCGATATGGAAAACGTTGCTATAGAAACTCTGTCCTATGAAAATCTTGCCGTTACGGCAATCGTGACGGGAGGCATTGAAACAAACGGAGGAAGAGTGGGAGACCCGGCAACTTTCTTTAAACCACTGGAAAAACCGGACAGAGCCGGAACCATTAATATCATGCTGATCCTTGATACAGATCTCCCGCAGGGGACGCTGGCCCGGGCGCTGGTGACCTGTACGGAAGCGAAGACAGCTGCCATTCAGGAATTACTGGAGGGGAGCAAATATTCTGACGGCATTGCTACTGGTTCAGGTACAGATACAACAATCGTAGTGGCGAACAGCGACTCCCCTTTATATCTTGAAGGGGCAGGCAAGCATTCCAAACTGGGTGAACTGATAGGCCTCACTGTAAAAGAAGCGGTGAAACGGGCTCTGGATAAGCAGACCGGACTGAATCCCAAGCATCAGCATAATGCGCTGCGCCGCATAAAACGGTTTGGTATTACCAAGAACACATTGTGGGAAAAATACATGGCTTCCTGTAACAAGAAGGAAGCGCTGCGTAAACCGGAGTTTCTTGCGAAAGCGGAGGCTCTGGCACATGAAGATAACATGCTAACCTATACTTCTTTGTATCTTCACCTGCTGGATCAGTTCCTCTGGGGATTGTTGCGGGAAGACGAGACAAGAAAGGCGGCGGATTCCATTTTAAAAATTTTGTCAGAACTATATGCAGTTCCTCTTATACAGATTCAGGGAGCGGTCTCCAGGGATTCAGTAAAAGAAGCCTGGCAAGAGTTGTTTCTGCAAATATTAAAGTGAAATGTAAATTGAGTAGAATAGCTGAAACCATAAGAATCAAAGGAAAATATAATAAGCTGTAGGTACATAGACAAATTATACTGTATAACAGCAAATCATTTTCTGAGGGGAAGCGAATGAAAATGCACTTGTTTAATTTCTGCGTGTATCATGACTATGTGGAACAATTGGAGAAGACAGGAAAGAGCTTGCCGCAATATTTAAAATATCTTGGATTAGACGGTATTGAGCATCTGATCTATACAAAGGAAGCGCCTGCCCCAACTTTCAAAGAATCTTCCGTTGGAGCACATCTTGCTTACTGGCCATATTGGATGGGGTTCTGGAAAGGTGACAGGCAACGTCTGAAATGGGAATTCAAATCGGCAAAAGCGAGAAACGAATGTTATTTTGGCGCATTGAACAGGGAAGAGTGGTTGTCGGTGATACAGCAGAACCTGATTGCGGCAGAAACAGTACAGCCGGAGTATATGGTCTGGCATGTTTCGGAAGCAGATGTTTCGGAAACTTTTACATTTAAATTCCAATATTCGGATCTGGAGGTACTGGAAGCGGCTGCTGAAGTTTTCAACAATGTATCACTGGCAATTCCATCCCATATTACTGTGTTGTTTGAAAATCTCTGGTGGCCCGGTCTGCGTCTGACGGAACCGGAAAAAGTACAATTCTTTTTTAATCATATACAAAGAAAAAATGTGGGAATCATGCTGGATACAGGGCATTTGATGAACACTGATCCTGAACTAAGCAATGAAGAGGAAGCGGCAGACTATGTTTGCCGAACAGTGGAGAACCTGGGTGAAATGGCAGAACTGATTAAAGGGGTTCATTTAAGTTGTTCTCTTTCCGGCAGTTATCAGAAAAGCTTTTCCCGGGAGTATCACAAAAACATTACCTATGGGGATCTGTATAAACATATAGTCTGCATTGATCAGCACCAGCCGTTCCAGACAAAAGCAGCCCGCAGGATTCTTGAGTTTGTACAGCCTAAATATATTACACACGAACTGATTTACAGTAATCTGGCAGAGTTGGAAGAAAAACTGAAGATACAGCTTTCCAACTGCTGAAATTTAAACAGGAAACATATTCCTGTTACTGAAACCGGGCAGTATTCCAAAAATAATCAAAACGAAAAAACCAAAGGAGGAACCCGATGAAACGCAGAGGCGTATTTCCCTTTACTGCTATTGTGGGGCAGGAGGATATGAAATTATCCCTGATTTTGAATGTGATCAACCCAGCGCTGGGCGGCGTACTGATCAAAGGAGAAAAAGGTACGGCCAAGTCTACGGCAGTACGCGCGCTGGCAGAACTGTTGCCTGCCATGGAGGCAGTAAAAGGCTGCCGCTTCCATTGCGATCCTGTACAGGAAAGCTTTTTATGTGATGACTGCACAGAAAAATTTCATAAAGATGGACTGAGTGATATCGAAACCTTAAAGATGCGGGTAGTGGAACTTCCTGTCAGCGCTACGGAAGACAGGGTAGTTGGCACACTGGATGTGGAATATGCTATCAAAAAAGGTGAAAAAAAATTTGAACCCGGTCTTCTGGCCCAGGCAAACCGTAATATACTCTATGTAGATGAAATCAACCTGCTGGACGATCACGTAGTGGATGTATTGCTGGACGCGGCTGCAATGGGGGTAAATACAGTGGAGCGGGAAGGGGTATCCTATTCTCACCCGGCCCGTTTTGTGCTGGTGGGTACCATGAACCCGGAAGAAGGGGATATCCGGCCCCAGCTTCTGGACCGGTTTGCCTTATCTGTAACTGTAACCGGGGAGCATGACCGGGATAACCGGAAAGAAGTAATCAAACGCCGCCTTGCCTATGAAGCAGACCCTGAAGGATTTATTGCTGCTTATCAGAAAGAACAGGAGGAGTTAGCACAAAAAATTGTGGCAGCGGGTAAACTGCTTCCAGAAGTTACAGTCGCAGACGATATGTTAGACAAAGTAGCAGGCCTGGCGATTGATCTGGGAGTGGACGGGCATCGTTCTGATATTACCCTGATTAAAACGGCCATGACGATGGCAGCATTCCAGGGGAGAAAAAATGTGGAAACAGAAGACCTGAAGATTGCGGCGCGCCTGGCGCTGCCGCACCGTATGCGCCGTCGCCCCTTTGAAGACGGAACACTGGATATGGAAAAAGTTCTGGCAGCTCTGGAAGGATAATTATGTCAAATTATAATTACTGCTACCCTTTTGCAGCTGTAGTCGGGCAGAAGCAGGCAAAACGTGCGCTCAAGATTGCGCTGGTTAATCCCAAAGCGGGCGGCTTACTGATCAGTGGCGTAACCGGCACAGCAAAATCTGTTCTTGTGCGCAGCGCGGCAATGCTGGCAGGAAGCCGAAAAATCATTAACCTGCCTCTTAATGTTACGGAAGATATGCTCTTTGGCAGCATTGACCTGGAATATGCCGTGTCGCAGGGGGAAAGGCGTTTTGAATCCGGGCTGCTGGGACGGGCCGATGGAAATATTCTTTACATAGATGAAGTGAATCTGCTCCGTCCGGAGCTGCTGACGGCAGTGTTGGATATTAACATAGCGGGAGAGAACCGGGTGGAACGGGATGGTATTTCCTTTGCCCACAAAACAGAATATACAGTAATCGGTACAATGGATCCTCATGAAGGGTTGCTGCCCAACCATCTGTTAGACAGGTTCGGCCTGTTTGTGGAAACGGAAAACCTGAAAGACAAAGAACAACGGAAAATAATCATGCAACGGTTGCTGGATTTTTCCAGAGACAGGATTGCATTTATACAAAGCTACAGGAAAGAAACGGAACAGCTGAAAGTACAGATTGCCAAAGCAAGAGAACTGTTGCCGGAAGTGGAAATCAGTGAAGCAATGATGGAACTTGTGGTGCAGTATTGTACACAGGCATTTTGTGCAGGGCACAGGGCAGATCTTTATTTGCTGGAAACGGCAAGGGCAATTGCCGCGCTGGCAGAAAGAACATACATTTTGCCTAAGGACATGGAAGAAGCTGCGATGTATGTGCTGCCACATCGCATGCGGAAGCCGCCGGAACCAGAGTCGGAGGAAGAAGAACCGGCTCAGGAAGAACCGGAAGAGCAGGAAGAAAATACAGATTTGCCCGATGATGCTGATGAAGCAGAGAACGATCAGGAAAATTCTCTTCCCCCACCGCCGGCATCGCAAGAGGCTGATAACGAAAACAATACAGATGAAAATAACGATTCGAATGAAAATGACAAAAAAACTCCCGACTCAGACCCGCAAATAAATTCTTCTCAGGAAGATAAAGTGGATGGAATCGACATGCATTTTCCCATACCCAAAATGATACTGGATATGGGGCGGGACCAGGTCAACCGAAAGGGAAGCGGCAAACGCAGCCTGACAAAAACAGATTTGAAGCAGGGACGTTACGTGCGGGCGGAAATTCCCAAGAACAAAGTAGACGATCTGGCCTTTGACGCGACCATCCGGGCGGCAGCGCCTTATCAGCGGCACAGGGAAAAGAACAACTGTGCTATCAATATTCAGCAAGGCGACCTGCGGCAGCGTGTGCGGGAAAAGCGGATAGGCACAACTTTTCTGTTTGTTGTAGACGCCAGCGGCTCCATGGGAGCCCAGGAACGTATGCGGGCAGTGAAAGGCGCTATCTTTGCCATGTTACAGGAAGCCTATCAGAAACGGGATAAAGTGGGTATGATTGCCTTCCGTCGTAAAGTTGCAGAAGAATTGCTGCCCATTACCCGTAGCGTTGACCTGGCCCAGAAACGGCTGGCGGAATTGCCGACCGGCGGGAAAACGCCGCTGGCAGAAGGACTGGCCCAGGCATTTATTTCTTTGGATATGCTGAAACGGAAAGAACCGGATGCGGAACCGGTGCTGGTGCTGGTGACGGACGGACGTGCCAATTCTGTAGTACAGGAAGGGGAAGATCCGGTGGAAAGCGCCATGAAACTCGCTAAGCAGATCCATAAAGCAAAGATTACTTCTATTGTGATTGATACGGAAACGGATTTTATCAAATTAGGCGTAGCTCAACAAATAGCTGCTGCCATGGGCGCCAACTATTATAAACTGAAGCAGTTGTCCCAGGGAGATATCCTGCACATAGTAAGGAACATAGGAATTTGAAGGGCAAAATTAATAAGCGTGTCTTCGGGTGAAACCGGACCAGGACGCGCTTATTTTATTGCTCCTAAAATATTTCACTATACTCCTTGGTACAGTGAAAATTCAATTGCGCTTTCTTATATCCTTTCCGGGAAATGTTTCTTCAGCCACAGGAACAACACAGGAATCACGAACAGTGTAAATACAGTAGAAGTGATCATGCCGCCGATGATGACCCAGGCCATGCTGACACGGGTCTCGGAACCTTCCGAAAGGCTTAGGGCCGTAGGCAGCATGCCTGCCACCATAGTCAGAGCTGTCATGAAAATTGGCTTCAACCTTACCTTGCCTGCTTCCACTACCGCTTCCAAAGGAGAAGCTCCTTCATGAATCCGCGTCAGCG
>DDQB01000067.1:457-3001 GCA_002342505.1 Acidaminococcaceae bacterium UBA2453 | reverse complement strand
AGATTGATACAATTAAAAGTGTTCGCGCAAACTATATAAAAATAATCTTAACTCATTTTTTATAAAAAAATCCGGAACCTCTTTACATAGAGATTCCGGAAAATTTTACGTTCTTTTTATAATGATTCAGTTTTATTGCTGAGACATCACGAAGCGCTGATTAGTTCGTCTGCACTTCTTTTATTTTTTCAGCAGCGCCACAGCCACATCGTTTACGTTGGTGCCGGTGGGTCCTGTCATGATCAGACCGCCGACGGATTCCAGCGCATGGTACGAATCGTTTTCGCGCAGCATGTTGTAATAGGGAATGCCCGCTTCTTCAAAAGCAGCAAAACTTTCGCCGTCAACATAGCCGCCGGCCGCATCGGTGGGGCCGTCCGTCCCGTCGCTGTCGAAGGAAAAAATAGCTGCGCCTTCCATGCCGGCAATTCCTTCCGCAGCTGCCAGCGCCAGTTCCTGGCTGCGACCGCCGGAGCCGTAGCCGTTAACGCGGACCATGGTCTCGCCGCCGGCAATAAACGCCAGCGACTGTCCGCTACGGGCATGGGTTTTCAGGATGCTGGCAAGAAAACTGCCCGCCGCGCTGGCTTCGCAGCAAAGCTCGTCTGTTAAAATGTACGGTTTGTAGCCCAACGTTTCCGCAGCCTTCGCTACGGCAGCGCAGAGTTCTTTTACCGAACCGTTGATGTAGGTTTCCACGTTATGCAGCTCTTTCGGCGTTTCCTTATCCAAAAGGGCAGCGGCTTCCGGGGAAAGATGGATCCAGTATTTTTCTACGATTGCTTTGGCCTGCTCGCAGGTGCTGTTATCCGGATAAGCCGGTCCGCTGGCAATGCTGTCCAGAGGATCGCCGATCACGTCGCTCAGCACGATGCTCAGCACTTTGGCCGGAGCGCAGGCCTGGGCAAACCGTCCTGCCTTCACGCTGCTGAGACGTTTGCGGATCTTGTTCAGTTCTACAATATTCGCGCCGCTGTGCAAGAGCTCCAGCGTAATCTTCTGCAGCTCGTCGCCAGGGATCAGCGGCAGTTCAAACAATGCGCTGCCGCCGCCGGAAACCAGAAAAATCACCGTATCTTCCGGCTGCAGGCCCTTCACCATTTCCAACGCTTTTTTTGTGGAAGCAAAACTGTTCTCATCCGGGATCGGATGACCGGCTTCGCAGCATTCTACATTGGGGATTTCTCCCTTTACATGTTTATATTTGGTGATCACGATACCGCAGTCGACCTGCCCCAGCGTATCCACAGCCGCTTTCGCCATCTGCCAGGCAGCCTTTCCGATAGCCACCAGGATCTTACGGCCCGTGTTGAACTGATAATCTTTCAGCGTGCGCCGCACCGCTTCGTCCGGCTGCACCGCCTGAATGGCAGTGTGTATAATTTTTTCCGCTTCCGCGCGTAAAACTGTATTCATTCTTTCCCTCGCAAACTTTCCTAATTTTTTTCATTAAGGGATTTCTGTTTCATTCTGAATGATTCCGAACCATTCGACTGTGCGCCTGTTGATTGCGCAATGAACAGTTGCGTCAGCATATGCTGCTGCAGCGCGAACCGATCAGTCGCCCGCCTTCGCCTTGTCAGCCTTCGTCTTGGCGCCGATCTGGGGACCCGCTGCAACCAGCGCGCGTCCTTTGGCAGTTCCTTCATATTTCCTGAAATTTTTAATGAAACGCCGTGCCAGGTCATTGGCCTTTACGTCCCATTCTTCTTTATTCGCATATGTGTTGCGGGGATCCAGGATCGAATCATCGACGCCGGGCAGTTCCGTCGGCACTTCCAGGCCAAAGACAGGAATCGTTTTGGACGGCGCCTTATTGACTTCGCCGTTTAAAATCGCGTCAATGATGCCGCGGGTATCTTTGATGGAGATCCGTTTGCCTGTCCCATTCCATCCCGTGTTAACAAGATAGGCCTTGGCGCCGGATTTTTCCATTTTCTTTACCAGCTCTTCCGCATACTTTGTGGGATGCAGTTCCAGAAACGCCTGTCCGAAGCAGGCGGAGAATGTCGGCGTGGGTTCTGTGATGCCCCGTTCCGTCCCGGCCAGTTTCGCCGTAAAACCGGAAAGGAAATAATACTTTGTCTGTTCCGGCGTCAGGATGGAAACCGGAGGCAGCACGCCAAAAGCATCCGCGGACAGGAAGATGACGTTCTTGGCGTCGGGTCCTGCGGAAACCGGACGGATCCGTTTCACGATATGTTCAATGTGATCGATGGGATAGGAAACGCGGGTGTTTTCCGTCACGCTCTTGTCATGGAAATCCACTTTACCGTCTTTGTCAACAGTCACATTCTCCAGCAGGGAGTCGCGGCTGATAGCGTTATAAATATCCGGTTCCGATTCTTTGTCCAGATCGATGACCTTGGCATAGCAGCCGCCTTCCAGATTGAAGACGCCGTTGTCGTCCCAACCGTGTTCGTCGTCGCCAATAAGCAGACGGTTCGGATCGGTGGAGAGGGTTGTCTTGCCGGTACCGGACAGGCCAAAGAAGATGGCGGTATTCTCGCCTTCCAGGTCCGTGTTGGCGGAGCAGTGCATGGA
>DDQB01000067.1:0-444 GCA_002342505.1 Acidaminococcaceae bacterium UBA2453 | reverse complement strand
TTCATCATGGAGAACATGCCCTTTTTCATTTCGCCGCCGTACCAGGTGTTCAGGATGACCTGTTCATGACTGGTAATGTTAAAGGCAACGCAGGTCTCCGAGTGCAGTCCCAGCTCTTTATAGTTTTCTACTTTAGCTTTGGACGCCGCATACACCACAAAGTCCGGTTTGAAATTTGCTTTTTCTTCTTCCGTGGGAGGAATGAACATATTTTTTACAAAGTGAGCCTGCCAGGCCACTTCCATGATGAAGCGCACGGCCATGCGGGTGTCCTTGTTNNTTGTTGGCGCCGCAGAAAGCGTCTACGACGAACAGTCTTTTTCCGCAAAGCTGTTTCACGGCCAGATCCTTCACGGTGCTCCATACTTCCTGGCTCATGGGATGATTGTCGTTTTTATATTCATCCGTGGTCCACCATACCGTGTCCTTGGAATTTTCGTCCAT
>DDQB01000096.1 GCA_002342505.1 Acidaminococcaceae bacterium UBA2453 | reverse complement strand
TGCCAGTTCCATCCGGAATTCAAATCCCGTCCCACCAAAGCGCATCCGCTGTTCCGTGACTTTATCGCGGCAGCGCTGGAATATGGAAAATAAAATGAAAGCAGATCGTGTGAACGGTCTGCTTTTTACTTGCGCGAAACACGGAAAAATGGGATAATTATTACAAGGAAACGATTCGGAATTTGATTTTAAAAATAATAAAGGAAAGGTGGTAATAACGTGAAGCGGGAACTTTCTCTGGAATTTATACGGGTGACGGAAATGGCGGCGATTGCGGCGGCCCGCAGTGTCGGCAGGGGAGACAAGAATTATACGGACGGGCTGGCCGTGGACGCCATGCGGAAAATGTTTGATACGGTGAATATTTCAGGAACGGTTGTCATCGGGGAAGGCGAGCTGGATGAAGCGCCGATGTTATATATTGGAGAAAAAGTCGGCGCCGGCGGCGATGAAGTGGATATTGCCGTGGATCCTGTGGAAGGTACGAATCTGGTTGCCAAAGGACAGCCCGGTTCCATTGCTGTTATTGCTATTGCTCCGAAAGGCTGTCTGCTGCATGCGCCGGATATGTATATGGAGAAGATTGCGGTGGGTCCCCGTGCGAAAGGCTGTATCGATATTAACGCGCCGGTGGAAGAGAATCTGCGCAGAGTAGCGAAAGCGTTGCAGCGGGATATTGACGATATTACGGTCGTTGTGCTTGACCGGGCGCGGCATGAAAATCTGATCCGGCAGATCCGGAACACGGGCGCCCGGATCGAACTGATCAGCGACGGCGATGTGAACCCGATCGTGCACGCCGGTATTGAAGGCACCGGTGTACATATGTATATCGGTAAGGGCGGCGCGCCGGAAGGCGTGCTGGGGGCTGCGGCCCTGAAATGTCTGGGCGGCGATATGCAGGCCCGGCTCTGCCCGGAAAGCGAAGAACAGGTCCAGCGCTGCTATCAGATGGGAATCAGGGATATTAATCAGGTGCTGACAATTGATGATATGGTAAAAGGCGACGACTGCATGTTTACAGCGACCGCCATTACGGACAGCAGCCTGTTGAAAGGCATCCGCTTCTTTGGCGGCGGCGTGCGTACACACAGTATTTCCATGCGGTATAAAACGGGCACCGTACGGTTTGTCGATGCGGTGCACAAGCTGGAAGACAGTGATGGACAGTTTTCTGTAAAACTGTTCTGACCCAGTGTTTCCGATAAATCAGGACATAGTAAGTAACTGAAATTTTTCTTTCATGACGGCTTTGACGAAAAGCCGGATGATTCCTTGCGGAAACGTTTGGTTTGTGCTACTATTATGGAGAGGTCATGGCCTTGCCCTGACCTCTTTTTGAGTTATGCCCGGCATAACAAATTTCTTGGGAAAGTAAAAATCTTTAATGAAAAAACGATTGCTGGAACGGATTGCTGCCATAAAGGAACTGCAGGATGCGGCGGCATTGTATAAAAATAAAAAAGGATGCGTGCTGACAGGGCTGAATGGAACCATTAAAGCCTTGTATCTGTGCGCCCTGAAAGAGACGCTGCGAGCCGGTACGCTGGTGCTGCTGGTGTCCGGACGGGATGCGGTGCGGGAGTATCGGCAGACGTTTGGGTATTTGTATCCGGATATGCCGATGCAGGAGTTTTATCCTACAAACTTGCCCCGTGTACTGGCAGACAGCCGGAACCTGGAGATCCAGGCGGGCCGGGCTGCCGCCCTGCGTCTGATCGCCGGGGAAGAAAAGGGGATTGTATTTGTGACGGCGGAAGCGTTGCTGCAGAAGCAGGCGCGCCCCTCTGATTTATCGCAGAACTGTTTGGAAATTGCGATAGGAGAAACGCTGGAACAGCAGACGTTTATTGAAACGCTTGCGTCTATGGGGTATGAACGGACGGATGAAGTAGATACCATCGGCCAGTTTTCCGTACGGGGCGGTATTATCGATCTGTTCCCGCTGAATAGTCAGGATCCGGTGCGCGTGGAATGGTTCGATGCGGACATAGACGGGATCCGTTCGTTTGATATGGAGACGAAGCGTTCGCTGGAGAATGAGGACCGTCTGAAAATCGTTCCGCTGAAGGCGAAAACGGAGGAAGTGTTTGACGCGTATTTGCGGGAATATGGCGCCGCCGATACGCTGTTTGTTACAGATGAACCGATGCAGCTGAAAGAAATGCTGGACCGGCTTTATAAAGAAGGACAGGAATATAAGGAAGAACTCTGGAGCCCGGATAAAATCTGGGAAATGGAAGAAAAGCAGCCGCTGCTGGCCGTAGCCGGCCTGGACACGAATTGTTTCAGCACGGTGCAACATATGCAGGTGCCGGTTCGTAAAGTGACTTCGTATAACCGGAGTATTGACCGGCTGATCGAAGACCTGCAGAATCTGCTGGATGAAGGCATACGGCCTTACATTATGATGAGTACGGCATTGAAGGCCCGCGGCATTACGGAAAGTCTGCAGCAGCGGGGCGTGGCCGCGGTTTGCCTGGCAGATGCGCCGGAAGAAGAACACAAAGTCAATGTGGGTTTCGGGGAGCTGTTCAGCGGGTTCCGGTTCTGGAATGAGGACTGGCTGCTGCTGACGGAAAATGATATTTACGGACTGCAGCGCCGCCACCGTTTCAAGTCGAAGCATAAAGGGGCCCAGCTGCAATATTTTACAGATATCAGGGGCGGCGATTATGTGGTGCACGATGTGCATGGCATTGGCCGTTATATTGGTGTGGAGACCATACTGGTGGACGGGATGCACCGGGATTACCTGTTGCTGCAGTATGCAGGGAATGACCGGCTGTATGTGCCGGTAGACCAGGTGGGGATGCTTCACAAGTATGTTGGCAGCGAAGGTATTACGCCGAAACTTTCCAAGATGGGCGGCGCAGAGTGGAAGCGGATGAAGACAAAGGCTTCTACTGCCATTACTCAGCTGGCGGAGGAATTGATCCGCCTGTATGCGCTGCGAAAAATTACCAACGGGTACGCCTATTCGCCGGATTCGGATCTGCAGCGGGAGTTTGAGGAACGGTTTCCTTTTGAGGAAACGCCGGATCAGTTGAAGGCGATTGCTGAAATTAAGGCAGATATGGAAAAGCCGATCCCCATGGACCGGCTGCTGTGCGGGGATGTGGGGTACGGAAAGACGGAAGTGGCGTTGCGCGCTGCGTTCAAAGCGATCCTTGATGGGAAGCAGGTAGCGATCCTGGTGCCGACTACCGTATTGGCGCAGCAGCATTTGCTGACCTGTCGGGAAAGATTGGAACCTTTTGGCGTCCGTATTGCTATGATCAGTCGGTTTGTCAGCAATAAAGAAGTCCATGCTGCGCTGAAGAAACTGGAGCAGGGGGATATCGATTTGGTGATCGGGACACACCGGTTGCTGCAGGCTGATGTTTTATTCCATGATTTAGGCCTTCTGATTATTGATGAGGAACAGCGGTTCGGCGTCGCACAGAAAGAAAAGATCAAACAGTGGAAGCAGGGGATTGATGTGCTGGCGCTGTCGGCCACGCCGATTCCCCGGACCTTGCACATGGCGCTGGTCAGCAGCCGCGACATGAGTCTGATCGAGTCGCCGCCGGAGGACCGCCTTCCGGTGGAAACGTATGTTGCGGAATATGATGAAGGCATGATCAAAGAAGCATTAGAGCGCGAATTGCGCCGTGGCGGGCGGATTTATTATATCCATAACCGGGTAAGCGGGCTTCCGCTTCTTGCGGAACGGTTGCGGAAACTGGTGCCCGGCATCAACGTACGGGTGGGTCACGGGCAGATGAGTGAGGACCGCCTGGAAGATGCCATGATGGCATTTTATGAAGGCAGCTGCGATGTCCTGCTGTGTACGACGATTGTGGAAAACGGCCTGGATGTGCCGTTAGCCAATACGATCATCATTGATGGCGCCGAGAACTTTGGGCTGTCGCAGCTTTACCAGATGCGCGGCAGGGTAGGCCGATCTTCGCGTCTGGCGTATGCGTATTTTATGTACAAACGGAATCGGTCCCTCAGTGAAGTGGCATCCAAGCGGTTGCAGGCGATCCGTGATTTTACGGAGCTTGGGGCGGGGTTCAAGATTGCCATGCGCGATCTGGAGATCCGGGGCGCGGGCAACCTGTTAGGTCCGCAGCAGCATGGCTATATAGCTGGCATAGGGTTTGCCGCTTACTGCGATCTGCTGGAGCAGACGATCAAACGGCTGCAGAACGGATCTATGGCGGTAACGCCGGAACCGGATCCGATTTTGGAAATTCCGTTGAATGCGTATATTCCGGATTCCTATATTGCCAATCCGCGTTATAAACTGGAATTGTACCGTCGTTTTGTAGATCTGGCGTGGGGCGAGGAAGAAGATTTGATGGATGAGATCATCGACCGCTTCGGCACGCCGCCGGAAGAAGTAGAACTGCTGTGGCGGCTGGCCAAGGTACGGGCTGTCTGCCGCAAACTGAAGATCCGCCGGATCAGCGTGCGGTCCGGGTTGATCCGCGTTGCGTTTGCAAAAGATTCCGGCGTAAACGGGGCGGCCCTGGTCAGGATGGTGGAACGGAACAGCCGTTATATGAAGCTGGAACCCGGCCGGGAGACGGTATTGTTTTTCCGCACCGCGTCGCTGGAGATTGAACCGCTGGACTGGCTTGAGAAAAATTTGTCAAAGCTGATAAAATGAAAAAATAAGTAAGGGTAATGGGAGCTGTAAAAATGGGGAAGGATAAATTTCTGAAGGGAGCGCTGATCCTGACCGTCGCCGGTTTGCTGGTCAAGATCATCGGCTCTGTGAACCGTATCCTGCTTTCCCGCATGTTGGGGGGCGAAGGGATTGGTTTGTATCAGATGGCATATCCCATTTATCTGCTGATGCTCTCCGTATGTTCTGCCGGCGTACCGGTTGCCGTATCCATTATCGTGGCGGAAAAAGTGGCAAAAAATGATTATATTCAGGCCCATCGCATCTTTAAGGTAACGCTGGGGCTGATGGCTGTGTTTGGGCTGGCATTTTCCCTGACGTTGTTCGGATTGGCGGAGGTTCTTGTAGACAGCGGCTGGATCCGGGACAGCCGGGCGTATTACGCATTGATCGTGCTGCCCCCGGCCGTGTTCTTTTCCAGTATTCTGGCAAGTTTCCGCGGATATTTCCAGGGATATCAGATGATGAAACCGCCTGCGGTATCCCAGATCCTGGAACAGCTTGTACGCGTCATTGCGATGATCGGGCTTGCCTATTTTCTGTTGCCGTACGGACTGGAATATGCGGCGGCCGGAGCTGCATTCGGCGCAGTGCCGGGAGGCCTGACAGGACTGATTGTCCTTACATGGTTCTATCGCAGGGCGCGGAAAGACTGGAAGAAAAAAATTGAGTTGCAGACTGATACGGAAGAAGAACCCATCCGTACGATAGCAAAACGGCTTGTCTTGCTGGCGATTCCTGTATCCTGCGCAAATCTGCTGATACCGATTGCCAGCAGTATCGATATGCTGCTGGTACCGAACGGATTGGGCCGGGCCGGCTTCGGCATAGAGGCCGCCACGACATTGTTTGGGTATCTGACGGGCATGGCGCAGCCGTTAATGATGATGGCGACGATTCCCAGCATGTCGCTGGCTGCGAGCCTGGTGCCGGCAGTTTCGGAAGCGTTTACCCTGCAGAGGAATGAGGAGATACTGCAAAAAACGACTTCTGCCTTAAAAATCTGTATGCTGGTAGTCATTCCTGCTTCGGTAGGGATGTGGACGCTGGCTGCTCCCATCTCCGGCGTACTGTACGGGACGATGAAAGCGGCTCCTGTCATTGCGCATCTGGCTCCGTCAATTGCCTTTTTGGGGATTTTCCAGGTTACGACGGGCGCCTTACAGGGAATCGGGAAGACCGCGATTCCGATGTGCAATATGCTGTTGGGCGGTGTGCTGAAAGCAGTAGCTGCCTGGCAGCTGACTTCGTTCCCTGCATTTCACATTTTGGGCGCGGCCTGGGCGTCGAATCTGAATTTTGCGTTTGTCGCATTTGTGAATATCTTTTTCTTATATAAAAATAAAATTTCTTTCCCGGTATCGGACTGCCTGAAAATTTTGGCTGCTTCGCTGTGCATGGGCGCGGCAGGAGCCGNNCGGTACGGCACAGTTTTTATCCGGAAAGACAGGTCTTGTTTTCGTATTGCTTGCGGCGATGGCAGTTTCTGCTTTTGTTTATGCGGTCGCAGTTACGGCGCTGGGATGCGTTACAAGGGAGGAAGCCAGGCAGCTTCCTGTAATTGGAAAATTTTTAAAAAAGTAAAGGAAACGCTCATAGCAGTTTAGCGCAGGAAAGCGCAGGGAGGTTATGTGTATGACAGAACAAAAAGAATTGGAGCGCGCGGCTTCCGAATTGAAAATGAATAGCGCCGGGGGTTCGCTGACGATCGTCGGCCTGGGACCCGGAGCAGCAGGTCATCTGTCCTTAGAAACATTGCAGTTGCTGGAAAATCATTTTGTGATTCTGCGTACAGAGATCCATCCCACGGTAGAGGAATTGAAACGCAGGGGCATCCGGTATATTTCCTGTGACGGCTGGTATGAAAAAGAAGCTACGTTTGAAGAAGTGTACGATAAAATTTCTTCTTTTGTTCTGGAACAGGCGCGGGATAAAGACGTGGTTTATGCGGTTCCCGGCAGTCCGCTGGTGGCGGAACGGACGGTTGTACTGCTGCGGGAAAAGGCGGCGGAGCGGCACGTTCCTCTTACGATTAAACCGGCCATGAGTTTCCTGGATCTGGCATATGTGGATTTGGGCATCGATCCCATTGACGGACTGCGGATCATTGACGCACAGGATTTTGAAGCGCTGGCGGATGCGGGGAAATACCCGCTGATGGTGACGCAGGTATATAACCGTATGGTGGCTTCGGATATGAAGCTTTCCCTTATGGACGCGCTGCCGGATGATACAGAGGTGTATTTCCTGCGCAATCTGGGAATGGAGGATGAAGAGTGTCGCAAGATTTCTCTGTTTGAGATTGACAGGCAGCCGGAGATCGATCATCTGACCAGTGTGTTTATTCCGCGGCAGCCGCAGGAAGTATTGCTTTCTGTTTTGCAGGAAGCGGGTGACGCTGAAGAGGGATCCGCGGAAGGCAGTGCCGTTAATTATGCAAGGCCGGAAGAGGAAGAAGATTTTGCAGAGGAACCGCTGTCGGAAGTTGTCGTAGCAGATGAAACCGGTCATTGGAAACGGTTCCCGCTGCTGTTGCGGAAAACAGATTTTGATGTGCGTCCCCTGTCGGATGTGATGCAGGTGCTGCGCGAACCGGGCGGCTGCCCCTGGGATCGGGAACAGGATTTTGCCACGATACGCGCTAACCTGATCGAAGAATGTTATGAATTCCTGGAAGCAGTGGACGATAAGGATGTGCACGGCATGACAGAAGAACTGGGAGACATCCTGATGCAGGTGGTCTTCCATGCCCGCATGGCTGAAGAAAAAGGATTGTTTACGTTGCAGGATGTGATCGACTGCGTAACCGATAAACTGATTGAACGGCATCCCCATGTGTTTGGCACGGTAAAGGTAAAAAACAGCGATGAAGTGCTGACCAACTGGGACGCCATTAAACTGCAGGAAAAACCGGAACGGAAACGAATCCTGGATGGTATCTATCAGGGACTTCCTTCCCTGCTGCGGGCGAATAAGGTGCAGCGCAAGGTAGCCAAAGTGGGATTTGACTGGACAGATACGGAAGATGTAAAACAGAAAGTGCTGGAAGAGTGGAACGAATTTAATGAAGCCGTCGCGCAGAGAAATCCGGACGAGATGGAAAAAGAACTGGGAGATCTGTATTTTTCGCTGGTGAATTTTGCCCGGCATCTGGGCGTTGAAAGCGAAACGGCATTGAATCGTTGCAACAATCGTTTTGTAAAACGCTTTGAACATGTGGAAGACTGTGTGGAAAATTCCGGTAAAGGATGGAATGATTTTACGCTGGATGAACTGGACAGATTCTGGGATGAAGCAAAATCTGCCGAGGATAAACAAGGCTAATATTTTATGCTGTATTGAATAAAGACAGGCATTGCCTGTCTTTATTTTTTCTGTTATACTGATATACAGCGGGTTTCTTTCTGGGGGGAGTGAGAGTATGACGACTCGTGATAATGAAAAGAAAAGCCGTGTATCGAAAGATTTTCGGATCGTCCTGACCATTCTGGTCGTGATTTTTTTAGGCATTTTGGGACGGCAGGAATATAAAATTTATCAGATACAGAAGGAAGCGGAAGCAACGCAGAAGCGCGTTGACGAACTGCAGAAAGTGCAGGCGGATCTGGAAGCGGAACGAAAGCGCTTATACGATCCGAAATATATTGAAAAGCTGGCAAGGGAAGATCATAATTACGTGAAAAAGGATGAAATCCCTATCTTTATTGTAAAAGATAAAGAAAAGCAAAATGCGGATGTTGAAAAAACTGAGGCAAAAGCTGAAAAAAACAAGCAGGATACAGCAAAAGAAACCGAAAAAAAGAAAGATAAGCAGTAATGCAGTTGACACTGGTTATTTTGAAATGATAAAATTATTCTAATCTATTTTTGCGCAGGAGGATTTTTGTTTTTATGGCAATTGAAGTTGGATCTATCGTCGAAGGTGAAGTAACCGGGATAACGAATTTTGGTGCGTTTCTTCAGCTTCCCGAAGGAAAAACAGGACTGATTCATATTTCCGAGGTATCCAATGTGTATGTGAAGGACGTGCATGATTTTCTGCAAGAACATCAGAAGGTCAGGGCGAAAGTGTTGTCCGTTGATGCGCGTGGCAAAATTGGTCTTTCCCTGAAACAAATTGAGGAAAAGCCGGAAACTCCTGCCAAACCTGTCCGGCCCAAAGCGGTTCCCGTTGCAGATAAAAAAGCGGCGCATCCTGCAGGACCTCTTTCATTCGAAGATAAATTGTCAAAATTTATGAAAGACAGCGATGACCGACTGCTGGATCTGCGCAGGAATACGGAATCAAAGCGCGGAGGACGTGGAGCGAGCCGCGCACGGTAAATACAGGCACTCCCTGGGGGTGCCTTTTTTGTTATTATGTTGTGACTTTTTGGGGTAACACATGAAACAGACAGTAAAAGAAAAAGTCCTGCGGGTGTTAAGGACAAAACTGGACATTACAAAAAAATATGTGGCGGCTGTAAGCGGCGGCGCCGATTCGATGGCGCTGGCTGAAGGACTGCGGCAAGCAGGTTTTGATTTTCTTGTCTGTCATGTGGAGCATGGGATCCGCGGTGCGGAGAGCCTGGATGACGCCCGCTTTGTAAAGGAATTTTGCAGACAGAGGGGGATTCCCTTTGATTGCAGAACCGTCCGTGCACCGGAATTCCGCCAACAGGAAAAGCTGTCAATGGAAGACGCGGCCCGCAGGCTTCGATATGAAGCGTTGCTGTCGTGTGCGGAAGAAGTAAAGGCGGATTATATCCTGACGGCGCATCAGAAGGACGATCAGGCGGAAACTTTTATCCTGCGCCTGTTGCGTGGGTCCGGAACACGGGGGCTTGGCGCGATGCGCTTTCAGAGGGAAAGGATCCTGCGCCCGCTGCTTACCCTTTCCGGGAGAGAGTTACGGGACTTTTGTACGGAGATGGGGATTGTATGGCGGGAAGATAAAACAAATCAGGATCTTCAATATGCCCGTAACCGGGTCCGGAAACTTTTGATCCCTCTGATCGAAGAACAGTTTTCTCCTGCAGCGACGGATATTTTGTGCAGGACGGCAGAACATTTGCAGGCAGATTCTGATTTTCTGGAAGAGATGGCGGATCAGGAACTGCGCCACAGATGGAATCCGTCGGCATTGGGCGGTCAGGGCGTACTGGATGTGTCTGAATGGGAGAACGTGCCGGACGTATTACGGTTCAGGATCTTGCGGCAGTTTTGGCGCCATGCTGGCGGGCCGCAGGAATTGACCGGTGTAAATCTGCGTGATTTGGCGCAGCTGATAGAAAAAAAAAGCAGCGGCAAAAAAATTTTATTGCCTGGCAGTTGGCAAGTATTGCGTTCTTATGATAAACTAATATTATTCTCTTCTGAAAATTTAAAGGCGGACCCGGACGAAGAATGGTGGCGGTATGAAATTGGATGGGAACAGATTCCGTTTGCCGGCGCCGGGGAAGGGGATAAAGGGAGGAAAATTCTTTTCCCCGATGGGCGAAGCGTCTGTATCAGCATCCGACGGGGTATGCCGTCGTATGTGCATCGAAGGCAGATGATCTATCCGCTGTCGCAGCTGCGACAGCTGGGAAGCAGCCTTGAGTTCCGTTTCCGGCAACCGGGAGACAGGATCTTTCCGTTGAAAGGAACCGGGCACAAAACCCTGAAAAAATATTTGGTCGAATGCAGGATACCGGTTGAAAAACGGGATCATCTTGTGCTTGCAGCTGTGGAAGGGGAAATTGTCTGGATCCCCGGGGTTTCCAATGCACGCTGGAGCATGGATCAGGATGTGAATTACCAGTCGCAGGACTGGCTGTTTATAAATCTTTTGGGATAAGGAAGGTGTTTTTTGTGAATGAAGATATAAGGGATATTCTAATCGAGGAAGAGCAGATCCAAAAACGGGTTAAGGAACTGGGCAAGCAGCTGTCAGAGGAATATGCCGGCAAACGGGTTATCATCGTCTGCCTGCTGAAAGGCGCAGTGTATTTTGCCTGCGATCTGAGCCGTGCTATGTCGATTCCTGTCCGTATGGAGTTTATGGTAGCATCTTCTTATGGTGACGGCACCACGACTTCCGGCAGCGTGGCAGTACGCCTGGATGTTCATGATGATATTGCCGGGATGCATGTGCTGCTGGTTGACGATATCATTGATACCGGGCTGACCTTTGAACGGGTGAAAACCTTGCTGGAAACGAAAAAACCGGCTTCCATCAAAACGGTTGCCATGTGCGATAAAAAGGATCGCCGTCAGAATGGGTTGGATGCGGATTATGTAGGCTTCACCATTCCGGATGAGTTTGTTGTGGGCTATGGTCTTGATTACGCCGGTGATTACCGGAACCTTCCGTATATCGGGGTTCTGAAACCGAATGTCTATGCCCGTACGTAATATATTTGACCAGTGTCTTGCGCAGGAGTTTTTGCGCGAGGAAAAAATGAGAGATTTTTGCATTTGACTAATTGGGGAAGGAGGAAGCGTTTTTGTTTAAGTTTTTTAAAAACGTAGCCTTTTATTTATTAATTGTTGTGGCTGCTATCTGGGCCATGGATCATTATTCTGCGGGAAACGTAAGTAAAACAGATATTTCGTACACTGCGTTCATCAAACATGTGCAGCAGGATGAAGTGAAGTCTGTCACTATCAGTGAAAATGGAATTACCGGCCGGCTGAAAGACGGGAAGACATTTACCACGGTAGCGCCGAATGACTCTACGCTGATCCCGACGCTGCGTTCCCGGGATGTGGAGATCAGGGCGGAGCTGCCACCGCAGACGCCATGGTGGGCGACGCTGTTGAGCACATTGCTGCCGATGGTGCTGATCGTCGGACTCTGGTTTATGCTGATGAACCAGAGCAGCGGCGGGAGCCGGATGATGAATTTCGGTAAAAGCAACGCACGGCGTTACGATGAAAGCAAAAATAAAATTACTTTTAAAGATGTGGCCGGTGCAGATGAAGCCAAGCAGGAACTGCAGGAGGTCGTGGAATTCCTGAAACATCCGCAGCGCTATAATGCATTGGGGGCAAAGATTCCCAAAGGCGTGCTGCTGTATGGGCCTCCCGGTACCGGTAAGACGCTTCTGGCCCGCGCAGTGGCAGGGGAAGCCGGCGTGCCCTTCTTTTCCATTTCCGGTTCGGATTTTGTGGAAATGTTTGTCGGTGTCGGCGCGTCCCGTGTCCGGGATTTGTTTGACCAGGCAAAAAAGAATGCGCCCTGCATCGTGTTCATTGATGAAATTGATGCTGTCGGCCGTCAGCGCGGCGCTGGTTTGGGCGGCGGCCATGACGAACGGGAGCAGACGTTGAATCAGCTGCTGGTAGAGATGGACGGGTTTGGCATCAACGAAGGGATCATCATGATTGCCGCTACTAACCGTCCGGATATTCTGGACCATGCGCTGTTACGTCCGGGGCGGTTTGACCGGCAGATCGTGGTCGATCGTCCGGATATGCGCGGACGTGAGGCGATTCTGCATGTGCATGCCAAGGGCAAACCCATGTCTCCGGATGTGGATATGACGACCATTGCCAAGCAGACCACAGGTTTTACCGGGGCGGACCTGGCTAATCTGGTAAATGAGGCCGCATTGCTGACGGCCCGTCGCAATGTCCCCATGATCGACATGAAAGCAATGAATGAAGCAGCGGAACGCGTCGTAATGGGACCGGAACGCCGGAGTCATCTTGTCAGCGACGCGGAAAAGAAACTGACTGCTTATCATGAGACCGGACATACACTGGTAGGCCTGCTTCATAATGACGTTAATGTAGTACATAAAGTTACGATCATTCCCCGGGGACGGGCTGGCGGGTATACGATGAGCCTTCCCAAGGATGACCGGAATTACCAGACAAAATCGGAAATGCTGGATGAATTGCAGATGCTGCTTGGCGGCCGTGTAGCGGAAGCTATTGTGCTGAAAGATATTTCCAGCGGGGCCAGCAGCGACTTGCAACGGGCAACGCAGCTGGCTCGGAAGATGGTCTGCCAGTATGGAATGAGCGACCGCTTGGGTTCCATGACCTTTGGTCATCCGGAAGAAGAAGTATTTCTCGGACGGGATATTGCCAGAGAAAAATACAGCAACGAAGTGGCGGCTGTTATTGACGAAGAAGTTCATCGCCTTATGGATGAAGCGTATAAAGGCGCGGAAAAACTGTTGCGGGAAAATATGGACAAGCTGGTGCTGATTGCCGAAACCTTACTGCAGAGAGAAACGCTGGACGGAAAACAACTCCTGGAACTGATGCAGCAGGGCTACCTGACGGAAGACGGACCTGCGCTGCAGTCGGCCGACCAGCCTGTAGCAGAGTCTGCGGATATTGTTTAAGGAAGCGCTTCCTTACCATTTGGATTTTTTGTGTAGAATTATGCAGGGAAGAGAAAAAAACGTATACGAGTTAGGTTAAATCACATAATGCGGAGGCGTCAGCATGCGCGCTAAAATTTTGGGATTATTACGTGAACATATGCCGGAACCGGTATCCGGAGAAGAAATTTCTGTAAAGCTTGGAGTGTCCCGGACTGCTGTGTGGAAGCACATCCAGTCTTTAAAAAATGCAGGATACGATATTGAGTCTGTTCCGAAGAAGGGATATATTCTGCATAAAGCGCCGGATTTATTGCGTCCGGAAGAGATTGTCGCACATCTGCAGACAAAATGGGTGGGACATCACATCCATTACTTAAAGGCAGCTAATTCCAGCAATGAAGTAGGAAAAAGTCTGGCGGATCAGGGCTGTGCAGATGGCATGGTGGTAGTAGCGGAAGAGCAGACCCGGGGAAAAGGAAGACTGGCACGGGGATGGTTCTCGCCCATGGGCTGCGGCGTTTGGTGCAGCGTAATCTTACGCCCTCCATTTATGCCTTGGGAAGCATCCAAATGCACATTGCTGGCTGCCGTAGCTGTTATAAAGGCAATTAACAAATACAAAGGCGTGAACGCAAAGATTAAATGGCCTAACGATGTGCTGCTGGAAGGGAAAAAGATGGTAGGAATCCTGACCGAGATGAGCGCTGAGTTCGGAAAGATCAACTATATCGTGATCGGAACGGGTATCAATACTAATGTCCCGAGATCCATTATTCCTGATGAACTGAAGGATCTTGCCATTTCGGTGGCGGATGTGGCGGAGGAACCCATAAAGAGGGTACAGATTCTGGCAGACTATCTGAAAAATATTGAAGATTTATATGAAACGGTGCTGAAAGAAGGCTTTGGGCCCGTCCTGGATGAATGGCGTAAATATTCCGATACGATAGGACAGGCGGTCAAAGTCATTGCACCGGATAAAACTTATTTTGGTACGGCAGTGGATATTGATGAAGACGGTCTGCTGATTGTAAAAAAGGAAGACGGAACACTGGAAAAAGTAATTGCGGGAGACGTTTCTATACGGCCTGCTTCCGCAAAAGGAAAACGGTATTCCTGATTTCCGGACAGAGATTGCGCGACATTTTTTGTAACGGAGCCAAATTCAGTTTGCTGAGGCGTCGGTCTTGTGTTCGGGGTAATATGCGTCGATGAAATTTTTTCTTGCATAAATTGAAATTTCTGATATACTAAAGTCCTGAATCAGTGATCATGCCGTGTAATGCTTTCAGGGCAAAGAGAAAGACAGGCGATGTGTCCGGTTGTTACAGATTGGACCGTTAATAATTTTTTTGGAACCGCTGATCCTTCAGTTGTTTCCGGACCTGTTAAGGAGGACGTTTATGTTACTGGTAATTGATGTTGGCAATACGAATACAGTAGCGGGTATCTATGACGGGAAAAAGTTGATCGATAACTGGCGTTTTTCCTCGGACCGATCCAAGACGGCCGATGAATTTGGTATGTTTATGACCAGTATGCTGGGGTTTTCCGGCCTGAAAAAGGACATCGTGACGGATATTATTATTTCCAGCGTTGTTCCGCCGGTCCTTGTGCCGCTGTGCCATATGTGCGAACGCTATTTTAATATTAAACCGCTGATTGTGGGACAGGGCCTGAAAATTGGACTGCAGCTGCGTTATGAAAATCCCAAGGAAATTGGCGCGGACCGTATCGTCAATGCGGTAGCCGCGTATGACAAATATGCGCATTTGAAAAAGCCGATGATCATCATTGACTTCGGCACGGCAACGACGTTCTGTGCGTTAATGCCTAACGGAGAATATCTGGGTGGCGCGATCTGTCCCGGTATCGGGATTTCTTCCGAAGCTTTGTTCCAGCGGACTGCCAAGCTGCCTCGTATTGAACTGATTCCGCCGAAAAAATCCATTTGCGGGAATACGGTGGATGCAATGCGCGCTGGTATCATGTTCGGTTACTATGGCCTGATTAAAGAGATCGTTTCCCGTATGAAGAAAGAGTTGGGCGGCGATGCGCTGGTGATTGCCACCGGCGGTTTTGGAAACACCATGGCCCAGGGGACCGACTGCATTGACGAAGTGGATCCGATGCTGACATTAGAAGGCCTGCGAATTATTTTTGAAAAGAATAAAAAATAAGGAAATAAGACCTGTTGCGGGCGGGGAGAAATCTTTCCGTCCGTTTTTTTATATTAGTTAGTGTGACGAAAGTTAAATTCACTTGTAAGGGCATCATGAAAATCGGAAACATTGTATTAGATGCGCCCATTGCGCTGGCGCCGATGGCAGGCATCAGCGATCTGCCTTATCGCGTCATTTGCCGCAGATTCGGTTGCGGGCTGACGGTATCGGAAATGGTCAGCGCCAAGGGGCTTTTATATAAAAATGAAAAGACATTTGCCATGCTGCAGATCGATCCGGCAGAACGTCCGACTGCTATTCAGCTGTTCGGCTCGGTTCCGGATGAACTGGCGGAGGCGGCGAAAATTGTGGAGGCGCAGGGCGCAGACATGATTGATTTTAATATGGGCTGTCCTGTTCCCAAAGTGGTAAACAACGGAGAAGGGTCTGCGCTGATGAAAACGCCGGATCTGGCAGGAAAAATTTTGACTGCCATGGTGAAGGCTGTTACGATACCGGTTACGGTCAAGTTTCGCGCCGGATGGGACGACGAGCACAGGAATGCGGTTGAAATTGCTAAAGTAGCTGAGGCGTCCGGTGTTGCTGCTGTCGCGGTACACGGCCGGACGCGGGATCAGTTCTATATGGGAAAAGCAGATTGGGGGATTATACGGGCAGTGAAGAATGCAGTCGGGATCCCAGTCTTCGGCAACGGCGATATTTTTTCCTCGGAGGATGGTTTGCGGATGCGGAAAGAAACAGGGTGCGACGGACTGATGTTGGCCCGGGGCGCCTATGGGAACCCGTGGCTGTTTTCACAGTTACGCGCCGCGATGGAAGGGAAAGAATTACCCGTTGTAACCCTTGATGAAAAGCTGCGTCTGATTCTGGAGCATGCAACTGCACTGGTGGAATTTAAGGGAGAAAAGGTAGCTGTAAAAGAAATGCGAAGCCATGCTTCTGCTTATATTAAAGGCTTGCCCAAAGCTTCTGAATATCGAGAAAAAATCCACAGGGTCGAAACGTTGCGCGAATTAGAAAGTCTGCTTGAGTCTTACAGGGAATTCCTGGCAAAGGGATAACAGGAAAAATTTGCTTACGCTTTTATGCGATTGAATGCGGGAGTGCGGATTTATTGATCTGTTCCCATAACCTGTTAAAAAATTTCCGGTCATTGTTTTTTTGTGTTAGCTGATTGTTAAATTACCGGCGTTATGATAAAATACCTTTTTGAAAAAGTAACTTTACAGGAATGTCTATGAATCAAAACGAAGCACAGGAAACCAAAAAAGAAAAATATGTGATCAGTATCAGTCTTGGTTCTTCCAAACGCGATGCCAGAGGTTTCATGCTTTTAGGAGACGCGCATATCATTCTGGAACGCAGGGGTACGGACGGAGATATGCGGAAAGCGGAAGAATTGCTTCGTTACTATGATGGCAAGGCGGATGCGATTGGCCTTGGAGGAACGGATCTGTATCTTGTGGCAGGTGACCGTCGCTATATTTTTGCTGAGTCCGCAAAACTGCTGCAGCAGGTTAAAAATACGCCTGTTTTGGATGGCAGCGGATTGAAGAATACGCTGGAACGAATGGCGATCCGATATCTTTCAGATAATGGCTTCATTGATTTTTCAGATAAAAAAGTATTGCTGGTCTGTGCAGTGGACCGATTCGGTATGGCGGAAGCGCTGGTGCAGAAAAAGAGCGATGTGATGTTTGGCGATATGATCTACGGGCTGGGAATGAATATTCCCATTTACAGTCTGAATGCGCTGAACCGCTGGGCTTCTGTTCTTGTGCCGGTTATTACGAAGTTGCCTGTTAAATGGATGTATCCTACCGGGGAAAAGCAGGATGAGCATGTTGTGCGGCATCCGGAATATTTTCTGAAAAGCGATATTATAGCGGGAGATTTTCTGTTAATCAAACGGTTTATGCCGTCCCGTCTGGATGGCAAAATAATCATTACAAACACGGTAACCCATGAGGATCGGGAAAGATTGAAAGCTGCCGGGATAAAAATGTTGATTACAACAACACCCTGCCTGCAGGGACGGAGTTTCGGGACAAATGTGCTGGAAGCGGCAATTGTGGCGGCTTATGGAAAAAGCAGAGCGCTGCGGCCGGACGAATACGAAGAATGCATAACAAAGTATGATATTGTGCCCTCTATAGAGTATTTACAGTAAGGAGTCGGGAACATGGAAAAGTTTGCGTTTATACTGCACCCGCTTTCATTGGCGGATATGCAGAAGGTGTCGCCTTTTGTCAGGTGCATCCCGGATTCTTTGCTGGAGCATGTGTTACGTAAGAAGAAACCGTTTGAAGTTTCGCATATTACCGGAGTGAAAAGTCCCTATGCGGAAGCAGAAGGCTGGTTTGTAGGCTGTCCGTTGACGGCGAAACAAATGGTGGAACTTCCGGAGGAATTCGTCATTGACCGAATCGTGGAAACAGGAAAGATTGCGGAAGAGCTGGGAGCGAAGATTATCGGTCTGGGCGCTTTCACTTCTATTGTCGGGGATGCCGGCATTACTGTTGCCAAGCGGCTGAATATTGCTGTAACTTCGGGTAACAGCTATACTGTGGCTACGGCTCTGCAGGGAACGCGCGAAGCGACGCGGTTGATGGGGAAAGACTTGCGGGATGCGGAAGTTGCCATTGTCGGGGCCAGCGGTTCGATCGGTTCTGCCTGCGCCCGGATCTTATCCCGTGAGGTGCGGCATATCAATCTGGTTGCCCGGCGGATTGCCCCGCTGGAAGAATTAGCGCAGGAACTGAACGGCCATGGGGCTGCGACTTTTTCCGTCAGTTCCAATGTAAAAGACAGTCTGCATAAAGCGGATGTGGTTATTGCCGTAACCAGCGCGGTGGATTTTATCATTGATCCTGCTGACTTGAAATCGGGCGCCGTAGTCTGTGATGTAGCACGGCCCCGGAATGTTTCCCGGAATGTTTCTGCGCAGCGGAATGATGTGCTGGTGATCGAGGGCGGCGTGATCCATGTTCCGGGAGATGTGAATTTCCATTTTGATTTTGGGTTTCCTCAGAAAACCTGTTTTGCATGTATGGCCGAAACGATGATCCTTGCGCTGGAAAAGCGATATGAAAATTTCACGCTTGGAAGAAAACTTCATCCGTCGCAGGTAGATGCGATTTCTGCATTAGCGGACAAGCATGGTTTTACGTTGGCAGGCTTCCGAAATTTTGAGCACGCGGTCACGGAAGAAATGATTGAGCGGGTAAGAATGAATGCCCAAAAAAATGCATCCATATAATATAATGGCGCTGCTATTTGACAATGATAATAGAAAAAATTATAATATAAATTAATCTTTTTTTAGATATTCCATTTCAAAGACTGAAAACCGATATTAATATTATTGTTTATTGTGGAGGAATGATCATGACATCGAAAGAAACAATATTGACGGCAGAAGGCCTGGCTAAACTGGAAGCCGAGCTGGAAGAATTGCGCACAGTCAAACGTCTGGAAAATGAAGAACGTTTGCATGAAGCAATTGCGCACGGTGATTTAAGCGAAAACTCGGAATATGTTTCCGCAAAAGATGAACAGGCCCGTATTGAAGGCCGCATCCTGGAACTGGAACAAATGGTCAATACCGCAAAGGTTATTGATAATTCCAAGAAACGCAAGACGAAAGTTGAACTGGGCGCTACGGTTGATATTGAAGATCTGGATCCGGATTTTGAAGAAGACCGTCTGCAGACTTATACTGTGGTTGGTACTACGGAAGCGGATCCGTTTGCGGGTCGTATTTCCAATGAATCGCCTATTGGTTCGGCCATCATGGGAAAGAAAGTGGGAACGATCGTGACAGTGCGGACTCCGTTGGGAGATCATCAGTATAAAATTACCAAGATAAAATAATCGGGAGAAACAGAATGGCAGAAGAAAAGAAGGCAGTACAGGAAAAGCAGACGCCGGCGGCGATGGATATTAATGAGCAGATGCAGAACCGCATCGATAAGATGCACAAGCTGGAAGAGCGGGGCATCCGTCCGTTTGGACATCGCTTTGACTGGACCCATCATACAAAAGAGATTTATGAAAATGTAGAAGAGATGGAAGCGAATGGCACGGAGGTCAAAGTGGCCGGACGTGTTATGGCAATTCGCGGCCACGGCAAGACAAGCTTTCTGGATTTGCAGGACAACACCGGGAAGATTCAGCTCTATACACGCAAAGATGTTCTGGGCGAGGATGCGTATTCTATTATCAAGTTAATGGATATCGGTGATATCATCGGTGTGACCGGAACCGCATTTAAGACGCATATGGGCGAACCTTCCATTCGCGTGGAAAAACTTGAATTTTTATCTAAAGCGCTGAAACCGCTGCCGGAAAAATGGCACGGACTGACCAATGTGGATCTGCGGTATCGTCAGCGTTATGTTGATTTGATTGTGAACCCGGATGTGAAAGATGTTTTCATCAAACGCAGCCAGATTATCAAGAGCATCCGTGAAATTTTGGATAATGAAGGATTCCTGGAAGTTGACACCCCTGTATTGAATACGATTTCCGGCGGCGCTACGGCCCGTCCCTTCATTACGTATCATAATGCGTTGGACATCCAGATGTACCTGCGTATCGCTACGGAATTGAATCTGAAGAGACTGATCGTTGGCGGACTGGAACGCGTGTACGAGATGGGACGTATTTTCCGTAACGAAGGAATCGATATCAAGCATAATCCGGAATTTACCAGTCTGGAACTGTATCAGGCCTATGGCGATATGGAATCCATGATGGACATTACGGAAAAAATTGTTACGGAAACGGCGCAGAAAGTTTTGGGTACGCTGCAGATCGTGTATGAAGGACAGGAAATCAATCTGGCAGGTCCCTGGCCCCGTATTACTATGATTGATGCAGTAAAACAGTACAGCGGGAAAGATTTCAACGGTGTAAAGGATATTGCCGTTGCCCGTCAGATGGCCGATGAAGCACATGTTGCTTATGAAGAATCCTGGGGCGTAGGTAAAATTATCAATGCGTTCTTTGATGAGTTTGTGGAAGACAAACTGATCCAGCCGACTTTTATTTATAAATATCCGAAAGAAATTTCCCCGCTGGCAAAGAGCAGCGAAGAAGATCCGGAGATCACGGATCGGTTTGAAGGATTTATTTACGGGCGTGAGCTTTGCAACGGATTCACAGAATTAAATGATCCGATCGATCAGCGCGAACGTTTTGTGAAACAGATGGAAGAACGTGCAAATGGCGATGAAGAGGCTGGCATGATGGATGAGGATTTCATCAATGCGCTGATGCATGGACTGCCGCCGACCGGTGGGTTAGGCATTGGCATTGACCGGTTTGTCATGTTCCTGACAGGCGCGGTTTCCATTCGTGACGTGCTCTTGTTCCCAACAATGAAACCGCTGGCGCAGGAAAAAGTTGAAACGGAAGAAGATGCAAACGAGGTAAAATAAGGATTATTATTTGAAGAGAGGCGAGAGCCTCTCTTTTCTTTTAAAAATTTATAAAAAAAGTGTTGACACAACTCAAAAAAGGTGCTATTATAATCAAGCCGTCGGTAAGACGGCGGAACCTTGAAAACT
>DDQB01000046.1:908-6066 GCA_002342505.1 Acidaminococcaceae bacterium UBA2453 | reverse complement strand
GGCATGGTCTGGAAAACGGTCAGAGGCACGTCGCCGGTTCCGGGAGGCATATCGACTAACAGGAAGTCCACGTCGCCGTAGATCACATCGGTCCAGAACTGCTGGATGGCTCCGGCGATGATGGGTCCCCGCCAAACTACCGGATCCGTTTCATTCTGCAGCAGCAGGTTGATAGACATGACCTTGATGCCCATACGGCTTTCCATGGGGAATACGCCCCGGTCTGTCATGAGGGCATGGCCGTGGAGCCCGAAGGCTTTCGGAATGGAGGGCCCGGTTACATCGGCGTCCAGGATGGCCACCTGTTTACCGGCCCGGCGGAGGGCCACGGCCAAAAGGGAGGTGACCATGGATTTTCCCACGCCTCCCTTGCCGCTGACGACGCCGATTACTTTTTTAATGTTACTTTCCTTGTGGGCCGGCTTCTTGAAGGAGGCCGGATCCTGCCGCTCGCCGCAGCTGGCGGAGCAGCTTCCGCAGTCGTGATTGCAATTTGCCATCTTTACATTCATCTCCTGTTTATTATTGGTATAAAAAAAATAGAGGTATAAGATAATTCAGTGCTATGCCATTCTTTAACCCTACAAATCGGATCTGACAGAAATAGCTCTGCAAATTGGAACTTGCTATTGCAAACGGTTTTTATTAACAAGTAATATTTAAAATCTTATAAGAAATATTGATAAATGATTTGACATTCTTAATGAGAAATGTTACTATATTGCTGGAAACGGAAGCGACGATATTCAGTTGGTTCGTTTCATTATAACATAAAAGTTAATATTGTACAGTAAAGGTGCCCGAAAGGGCCTAACAGAGAAGTCCGGTGAAATACCGGCGCGGTCCCGCCGCTGTAAGGGGGAGCGAGCTTCATGATGTCACTGAAACGCAGGTTTTGGGAAGGCGAAGCAAGCAGAGAACCCGAGCCAGAAGAACTGCCTGTATACGGAATCACTTTCTGACCCGCGAGCGACGGGGAGGAGATGACTGCGGAGCTTTTTCCAGACGCAGCTGCCTTCAAACCGTCTTTTCGTACCGTACGTACCGTAATCGAAAAGACGATTTTTATTTTGTTTATATACGGCCTGGACAACCGTCATATAATGATTTGCCATTCTCAAACCTTCCTCAATTCGCATGCGGGGTAACGCTGGGCATCCCCTTCCGTTACCGCGCGCGAATTCTGGAGGTCGGGGCAGAGGAAGAAGGCAGGTAAGGCGCTTATATGCAGCGCGTCCGCATCCTGGAACAGGACGGCGTCCGATATCGTTTCGCAGGAATCCACTCTCAGGCGACGGGCTTTTTTAATTTGTAAAGTTTGCAAAGGCTATATGACGGAGGCTTTGCAGGGTTTACAGATTAAAAATTACAGGTAACATCCATCTTTGCGGATGGTTTTACATAGATTCAGCGACCGGGCGCATTTCCCGGAAGACGAATCACCAAATTAAATGAGGAGGTAAATTGTTTATGGCTGAACAAACGAACGTCGAGCCGTCCAAATCCAAGCCGTTGACTGACAAGGAATTGGAAGAACTTCTGCATAAGTCCGAGCAGAACGCAACTTATCCGGAAGTTAAGTTTGATGAGTTTACAGTTCCCACCCCCGAAGAATGGGTGGCGGCCTGTAACGAACTGTTAAAAGGCAAGCCTTTTGACAAGCTGATGTACACCAAAAACTATGAAGGTATTACCTTCGACCCCATTTACACGCTGCGTAAATGGAAAGACATCCTTCCCACGGATGATTATCCGGGCATGGGTGACTTCCTGCGCGGCAGCACGGTAAACGGATACGTACACGAACCCTGGGGTATCGCGCAGGCATGCGATCTCACCGAACCGCAGGAAAACAACGAGCTGCTGAAATTTGAAATTTCCAAAGGCAGCACTGTATACCATGTACGTGTGGACAGTGCTACCCTGGCAGGCGTAGACGTAAAAGATGCTGCCAAACCCGGCGACAAAGGCGTAAGCCTTACCACCGTGGAAGACATGCATACCTTACTGGCAGGACTGGATCTGGAAAAATTACCCTTTATGCTGTATACAGGAGAAAGTTCCACCCGTCTGCTGGCTATGACTGTTGCAGCCCTGAAAGCTGCCGGCAAAAAGATTGAAAAACTCCATGGCATCGTAGGCGCCGACCCCATCGGCGAACTGGTTAAGAACGGCAAGACCGCGGAATCTCTGGACGAACTGTACGACCAGATGGCTGCTGTTATCAAATGGGCGGCTAAAAATACTCCTGGCCTGCGTACCATCCTGGTTCGCAGCACTGTTTTCTCCCTGGGCGGGGCTGAAAGCGTACAGGAAGTTGCCTATACTTATGCAGTAGCGGTTGAATATGTACGCCAGATGCTGAAACGGGGCCTGGACATCCATGAAATTTCCCAGGCTATCGCTTTTGAATTCAACCAGGGCGCTAACTTCTTCATGGAAATCGCAAAACTGCGCGCAGCCCGTCAGATCTGGGCTAACATCATGAAAGAGTTCGGCGCGGAAGAAGCGGACCGCGCTTCCTTCGTACACGGCCGCCCGGCTTCCTTTACCAAGACCGTTATCGACCCGTATGTTAACATGCTGCGTAACTGCACCCAGTCTTTCTCCAGTGTAGTTGGCGGTGTAAACACCTACGAAAACGAACCCTTCGACGAACTGATCCGCAAAGGCGACACCTTCTCCCGTCGTATTGCCCGCAACGTCCATATCATGCTGCAGGAAGAATTCGGCATGCTGGCTCCTATCGATCCGGCTGGCGGATCCTGGGCAGTAGAAGCGCTGACCAAGCAGATCACCGAAAAGATCTGGGCTAAATTCCAGGAAGTGGAAGCGGCCGGCGGCATCATTGGCGCGCTGAAAGACGGAAGCATCCAGAAAGCCATCGCCGAAGTACTGGCAAGCCGCCTGAAGAATCTGGAACTGCGCAAAGACCGCGCGGTTGGCGTAAACATGTATCCGAACATGACGGAAGAACCGCTGGATCCCCGTCCGGAAAATACGGAAGAGGTCAAAAAGATCCTGGCGGCTGCTGTCGAAAAATATGTGGCTGACATTGACACCAAAGAAGCAGAAGCGAAACTGGCCGCTGTGAAAGCTGCCGATGCCGACGCTCTGGTTGACGCAGAAGTGGAAGCATTCGCCGCAGGCGCAACGATCGGCCAGGTAGCAAAAGCTGCATGCAAGGCCGCAGGCGACGTAACTGTAGAAGCGATTGCGGAACATCACTGGACCGAAAAATTCGAAGCCCTGCGCAAAGATACCGAAGCCTATATTGCCAAGACCGGCAAGAACGTGGAAGTATTCCTGGCCAACATGGGCCCGATTCCCCAGCATAAAGCCCGCGCTGACTTCTCCACCAGCTTCCTGCAGGTTGGCGAATTCAACGTTCATCTGAACAACGGTTTCCAGGATGACGAAGGCAAACCGGGTTCCCGTTGGGAAAAGGCTGCCGCTGCCCTGAAAGCCGGCATCGACGAAGCAGGTACTCCCTACGACTGCGCAGTAATCTGCTCCACCGACGCTACCTATCCGGAAGACGTTCCGGCCATGGCTCCGTTGCTGAAGGCTGCTAACCCGACCATGAAGCTGTTCCTGGCCGGCGCGCCTGCCAAAGATATGAAACAGACCTACCTGGATGCAGGTGTGGATGATTTCATCAGCGTTTCCGCTAACTGCTTTGACATTCTGAAAGACTTACAGAAGAGGAAGGGGATGATTGAATAATGGCTATGAATCCTGATTTCACCAAGATCGCCTTTCCTGAACATCCCCATTGTTCTTATGAGGACTGGAAGAAAGGCCTGGAGAAGAAAACCGGTGAAAACTGGGATGCCCTGAAAGGCACTACCCTGGAACGTATCCCGGTTGATCCTCTGTACACCCAGGACGTTTACGCGTCCTGCAACCATCTGGATTTCATGAGCGGTATTCCTCCGTTCCTGCGTGGGCCGTATTCCACCATGTACGTATTCCGTCCCTGGACGGTTCGTCAGTATGCTGGTTTCTCCACTGCAGAAGAATCCAACGCTTTCTACCGCCGCAACCTGGCAGCCGGTCAGAAAGGTCTGTCCATCGCATTCGACCTGCCGACTCATCGCGGCTACGACGCGGATAACCCCCGTGTAGTCGGCGACGTTGGTAAAGCAGGCGTATCCGTTTGCTCCATGTTAGATATGAACATCCTGTTCTCCGGTATTCCTCTGGACCAGATGTCCGTATCCATGACCATGAACGGCGCCGTACTTCCGATCCTGTCCTTCTTCATCGTATCCGGTGAAGAACAGGGCGTAGATAAGAAGATCATGGCCGGTACCATTCAGAACGATATTCTGAAGGAATTCATGGTTCGTAACACCTACATCTATCCGCCTGATATGTCCATGCGTATCATCGGCGACATTTTCGAATACACCACCAACTACATGCCGAAGTTCAACTCCATTTCCATTTCCGGTTACCACATTCAGGAATGCGGCGCGACCTGCGACCTGGAACTGGGTTACACGCTGGCCGACGGCATGGAATACATCCGTACCGGTGAAAAAGCCGGCCTGAAAGTAGACGCCTTCGCAAAACGTCTGTCCTTCTTCTGGGATATGGGCAAGAACTACTTCATGGAAGTTGCCAAGATGCGTGCGGCCCGTGTACTGTGGGCTAAGATCCTGAAGAGCTTCGGCGCCCAGAATCCGAAATCCATGGCACTGCGTACCCACTCCCAGACTTCCGGCTGGTCCCTGACCGAACAGGATCCGTTTAACAACATTTCCCGTACCTGTATGGAAGCTATGTCCGCAGCTCTGGGCCATACCCAGTCCCTGCACACCAACGCACTGGACGAAGCCATCGCATTACCCACCGACTTCTCCGCACGTCTGGCCCGTAACACCCAGCTGTACATCCAGGACGAAACCAAAGTCTGCAAGATCATCGATCCCTGGGGCGGTTCCTACTATCTGGAATACCTCACCAACGAGATCATCCGCCGTGCCTGGGCTCATATCCAGGAAGTTGAATCCCTGGGCGGTATGGCCAAAGCTATCGCTACCGGCCTGCCGAAGATGCGTATCGAAGAATGCGCGGCCCGTCGTCAGGCAGACATCGACAGCGGCAAAGAAACCATCGTTGGCCTGAACAAATACCGTCTGGCCAAGGAAGA
>DDQB01000046.1:0-795 GCA_002342505.1 Acidaminococcaceae bacterium UBA2453 | reverse complement strand
GACCGTGCATCCCTGGGCGAAATTTCCGATGCTATCGAAAAAGTATCCGGTCGTTTCAATGCTGTCATCCACACCGTATCCGGCGTATACAGCAGCGAATTCAGCGGCAACGACGATATGGAAAAAGCCAATGCGCTGGCTAAAGAATTTGAAAAACTGGAAGGCCGTCGTCCTCGTATCTTCCTGGCTAAGATGGGTCAGGACGGTCACGATCGCGGACAGAAAGTGCTGGCGACCTCCTTCGCTGATATGGGCTGGGACGTTGACGTAGGGCCTCTGTTCCAGACTCCGGAAGAAACCGCACAGGACGCAGTGGACAACGACGTTCACATGGTAGGCTTCTCCTCCCTGGCTGCCGGTCACAAGACCCTGCTGCCAGCTCTGGTGGAAGAACTGGCCAAACGCGGCCGTGAGGATATTCTGGTAACCATCGGCGGCGTTATCCCCGCACAGGATTACGATTATCTGTACGATCATGGCGCAGCTGCCATCTTCGGGCCTGGTACCAACATTCCGAAGTGCTGCATCAAACTGCTGCAGATGTTAGTAGACCGTGCAAAAGAGGAAGCTGCCCAGGAATAACGGAACTGCAGGGAATGCAGCCTGAATGGCTGTTGACCGAAGGTTCCCAAGTGTAAGAAGAATTATGGAGCGTGTCTGCCCCCGTTGCGGTAACGGGGGCGGGCAGCCCATTTATTTCATGTATAGGGGACGGATGGCAGAACGTATGCGGCCGACGCAGCGGGACGCCTGCCGCGCTATTATATATGAAGAAAGTTGAGATGATAATCATGC
>DDQB01000099.1:21786-38370 GCA_002342505.1 Acidaminococcaceae bacterium UBA2453 | reverse complement strand
TCGAGTCTCGTTTTCCGCTCCACTGTTATGAAAAGGAGAGATCCTTTTTATATTTTATGTCTGGCGACATAGCCAAGCGGTAAGGCAGAGGTCTGCAAAACCTTTATCCCCGGTTCGATTCCGGGTGTCGCCTCCATAACTTCTGCCGAGGTGGCGGAACTGGCAGACGCACGGGACTTAAAATCCCGCGGGTAGAGATACCCGTACCGGTTCGATTCCGGTCCCCGGCACCAGTAAAAAATTGCCTGTCCTTTGCATAAAGGACAGGTTTGTTTTTTGAAATTGCCTCACTTCTTTGGGAAGTGAGGTTTTTTGTTGTGTACTGTATATTCGGTATGGTATAATATACTGATTAATATGGAGTAGTTTGCGCTCATTTCAAATTGAAGACCGTATTTTCAAATTGGAAACGGAGGAAAATTTCAATGCAAAAGGCCCTGGATTGGCTGGAAGGGGAAGCGTGGCTGCAATCACATGCGCCGGAGCTGATCCCTTTTATAAACAGATATGGACATTGCACGTTGGAACCGGACCCCGTGGAACGCTATTTTGAAGTGCTGCTGACAGGCATCGCGGCCCAGCAGCTGCCGCCGGAAGTAAGCGGGAAGATCATGGAGCAGCTGCGGCGCCTGACGGGCACGCCGGTAACGCCGGACAAGCTGCTGGCCCTGACGGACGAGGCGCTTGCCACCTGCGGACTGACGGCGATTAAAATCAGCTATATGAAAGAGTTCTCCCGCCGGGTTTTGGACCGGACAGTGGATTTTGCAGCCTTTGGGGAACTCTCCGACTCCCAGATCATAAAGCTGCTGAAGAATGTGCGGGGGCTGGGGCAGTGGACCATCGAGATGTTCATGCTGTTGTCCCTGTGCCGTCCGGACGTGCTGCCGGGGGACGATTTCCTGCTGAAAAAGGAAGTGAAGCAGTTGTTTTCGCTTTCTGAAATTCCCAAGCGGGGGCAGCTGAACAAGCTGATGGAACCGTGGCGGCCCTGGCGCAGCCTTGCGGTCTGGTATTTGTGGCAGCACAGCGCGGAGGATAAAAAGAAGTAGCGGGCCTGCGTTTTAACGCAGGGCAGGACAGGCGCAGCCGCTGACGGGATTGCGATGACTTTGCCCACAGGTGCAGGGGCTTGCTGTGTTTTGATTTTAGTATAGAATTTGCAGAGGTAGATCATGGCAGATGTATTTGAACAGGTAAATATCCTTCCCGAAGTACGGGAGAATTTAAAGAAGATGGGCATCCGGACGGCGATGCCGGTACAGCAGCAGGCCATTCCGGCCCTGCTGAAAGGGCGCGACGTGCTGGCCCGGGCTCAGACGGGGACCGGCAAGACGCTGGCCTTCCTCGTTCCGCTGGCCCAGAAGGTGGACGCGGCGAAGCCTTATGTGCAGGCGCTGGTGATCGCGCCGACCCGGGAGCTGGCCCAGCAGGTCAACGATGTGATGAAGCAGGTGCTGGATGGGCTGGGCATTAAGACGCTGGCCGTGACCGGCGGCCGCGATTTTGAAACCCAGAAGAACAAGCTGGCAGGGAAGGCTCAGGTCCTCATCGGTACGCCGGGGCGGCTGCTGGATCATATTGAAAAAGGCAACGTGGATCTGGGCGGCGTTACGTATCTGGTGCTGGACGAGGTGGATGAGATGTTGGCCCAGGGGTTCATGGACGACGCGTTGAAGCTGATCGCCATGACGAACCCGGAACGGCAGACCATGCTGTGCTCCGCTACGGTCTCGGAAGAGATCAACAAGCTGGGACGCAAGCTGACCACCAACTGCCAGGTCATCGACATCGCGCCGGAAGAAGCGGTGGTGAAGACCATCCGGCAGATCTGTATCCGCACCACGGAAGAAAAGAAGCCGGAGCTGCTGATGAAGCTGATCAAACGACTGAACCCGTACCTGATGCTGGTGTTCTGCATCAGCAAGGAGCGGGCGAAGGAAGTGGACGAGCTGTTAGGGGCGAACGGGTTTAACGTGGCGGTGCTGACCGGCGACATGAGCGCCGCGAAACGCAAGACGGTGATGAAACAGTTCCGGGAAGCCAGGGTGCAGATCCTGGCGGCCAGCGATATTGCGGCCCGTGGACTGGATGTGGAAGGCGTGACCCATGTGATCAACTACGACGTGCCCCATGATGCGGACTGGTATGTGCACCGGGTGGGCCGCACGGGGCGCGCGGGCCGGGACGGGATCGCCGTGACCATGTACACGCCGGAAGAGCTGCGCTGGCTGCATAACATTGAAACGAAGCTGGGCATTACGATGGAAAAGCAGACGGTGACGGGACGGCCCATCGTGCGACGCACCCGCATTGCCGCTGCCCGGAAGAAGGCGGCGGAGGCTCCGAAATCGCGGGGACGCAATTCGGTAGAAGATAAACGCCATGCGCCGAAGACCGGCTCCAACCGGCGGCAGGTAAGCCGTCAGGCGGCGCGGGAAGCGTCCATGGCGCTGAAGGAAAAGGCGAAAAAAGCGGCAAAGAAAGCCGCGGAGAAACGCAAAAAAGACAGCAAGTAAGCTTGGCAATAAGAAAGAAAAATTAGCAGAACAGGTGATCCATTTTGTTTTTGAAATCAGTGACCGCCTTTGGGTTCAAGTCCTTTGCAGACCGCACCGCGCTGGAATTTGGCGCGGGCATTACGGCGGTGGTGGGGCCCAACGGTTCAGGTAAAAGTAATATTTCCGATGCAGTGCGCTGGGTGCTGGGGGAACAGAGCGCGAAATACCTGCGCGGCAGTAAAATGGAAGATATTATTTTTTCCGGCACCAGCAAACGCCGTCCCTTAGGGGTGGCCGAGGTGACGCTGGCGTTCGATAACCGGGACCATATGCTGCCGCTGGATTTTGACGAGGTAAGTATCACCCGGCGGCTGTACCGTTCCGGCGACAGCGATTACGCCATCAATAAGAAGAACTGCCGACTGAAGGATATACTGGACCTGCTGGCGGATACGGGCATGGGCAAGGGCGCCATGTTCCTGATCGGGCAGAATAAGATCGATGAGATACTGAACAGCCGTCCGGAAGACCGCCGTTCCATTTTTGAGGAAGCAGCGGGCATCGCCCGGTTCCGTATGCGGAAGAAAGAGGCGACGCGGCGGCTGGACGATACGGCTAACAACCTGACCCGTATCAACGACATTAAGAGCGAAGTAGAAAGCCGTGTGGAACCGCTGCGGATCGAATCGGAGCGGACGGAAAAATACAATGACCTGAACGGGAAGCTGCGGGTCTGCAGGCTGACACAGTTCGTGCAGCGCGTGGAAACGATCGAAGTGGCCCGGGAGAAACTGCAGCAGGAACAGGAAAGCTGCAACCGCATCTTTCTGGAAAAGAGTACGGAGGTCAGCCGGCAGGAAGCGTTGCTGACCGGACTGCAGCAGGAGCTGGATGCGCTGAACGACCAGGTCTCCCATATCCAGGCCGGGATCGCGGCAAAGGAAAAGGCGCTGGAAGCGGTGAAGGGCGAGGACGCCGTGCTGGATGAACGTATTGAGCAGAGCATCCGGCAGCAGGGCAATCTGGCCAAACGCAATGAAAAACTGCAGGCGCAGATCGACCAGTGGACGACCCAGCTGAATGCGCTGGCAAAAGAGTTCGACGTACTGGAAGCCAAAAAGAACGAAGCCGCGGAGCTGGTGACCGAACTGGAGGAACAGCAGAACGCGCGGCAGCAGTTCCAGAAGGAAAACGAGGCGAAGATCCAGGAACTGACGGACAGTAACTTTGAAGAGATGCGGAAGATGGTGGAAATGCGCAATGAGATCCGCATGCTGGAAACAGCGCAGGAGCAGCGCATGAACCGCCGCAACCGTCTGAAAGAGGAAGTGGACGCTGCGGAAAAGCGGGTGAACGACCTGACGGAAGAGCAGCGGGAGACCTTGCAGCACAAGGGGGAACTGGAGCAGGATGTGACCCGCTATATCCGGGAAGGCGAAGCGCTGGCGGCCAAGGCGGCGGAACGCCGGACGGTGTTCCAGGAAATCGAGCGCCGTTACAATGAGTGCCAGAACCGTATTGCCTCTGTGGAATCCCGGCTGCATCTGCTGCGGGATATGCAGCAGTCGCTGGAAGGGTTCGGGTTTGGCGTCAAATCCGTGATGCAGAGCAGGGAAAGCTGGCGGGAGGAAGTCATCGGTCCTGCGGCGGCGCTGATCTCGGTGGATGCGGATTATGTGACGGCGGTGGAGACCGCGCTGGGAGCCGGCGCGCAGAATCTGGTGGTGCGCACGGCGGAAGCGGCCAAAGCGGCCATCCGTTATTTAAAGAGCCGGCATGAAGGACGGGCTACGTTTTTGCCGCTGGATACCCTCCGCGTGCCGACGCTGAAACCGGAAGAAAAGGCGCTGCTAAATCTTCCGGGCGCAATCGGGTTTGCAGCGGATCTGGTGCGCTGCGATGAAACGGTGAAGCCGGCGGTGCGTTTCCTCATCGGGCGCGTGCTGGTGGCGGAGACTATGGACCATGCCCTGGAAGCGGCCCGGAAAAGCGGGTTCCGGCTGCGGGTCGTCACACTGGACGGCGACGTGGTGAATGTGGGCGGGTCCCTCACCGGCGGCAGTCGCCAGAAAAAGGAAAACGGTTACCTGTCCCGGGAACGGGATGTAAAAGAGCAGGAAGCAGCCCTGCGTAACTGCAACAAAGAGCTGCTGGCGATCCAGGAGGAGAAGGAAGTCCTGGAAGACGAGTTGGATGAACGGGAGAAACGGCTGGAAGAATTGCGCCAGACCGTGCAGCAGCGAAATATCCGGCTGACGGAGATCAGGGCGGAAGAACAGCGGATCGCGGATGACCTGAAACGGGAGAACGAAGCGCTGGAAGTGGCGATAGATACGCGTACCCAGCTGGCCAACGAATACCTGGCCGTGCGGCAGGAGCTGGCGGATAAACGCAAGCCCCTGCAGGAGATGGAAGCGGCCAACACGGAAGCGAAAACGCTGCTGGATGAACTGCAGAAGAAGATCGCGGCGGATAAAAGCGCGCTGGAATCCCTGGCGCTGCGGCTGCAGGATGCCCGCGTGCAGGCCGAGACGGCCAGCGCCCAGCGGCAGATGACCAATGACCGCATGCAGCAGCTGGACGGGGATCTGAACCGCCTGCAGGGCGATTTTACGGCCAACACGGAAGAAAGCGAAAAGCTGGCGGATGTAGTGACCGGCTGTAAGGAAAAGAAGCAGCAGCTGGAAGAACAGACAAAGCAGCTGATGCAGGAGCTGCAGGATATCCTGACCGGGCAGCACGATTATTCCGAGCAGCGGCTGGAACTGACGCAGAAGCAGGGCGCTGAAGGCGAGAAACTGAAGGCGCTGCGGGCCGAGCAGGCCAAAGCGGAAGCGAAGGCGCACCAGAATGAGGTGGACAGCGCAAAACTGGAAAGCGATTACCAGAACGCGCTGGAACAGCTGACGTCGGAATACAAGGTGAACCTGGCCGAGGCGAAAGAGGAAGCCAGGGCGGAAGGCGTGCTGGAAGACAAGAGCGAGGCGGCGCTGCGGCGGATGCAGGGTTCCCTGCAGCGGCAGATCGAAGAACTGGGGCCGGTCAATCCCGGCGCCATTGAAGAATACAGGGCAGTCAGCGAACGGTATGAGTTTTTGCAGAAGCAGTACACGGACCTGTGCGAAGCGCGTGACAAACTGCAGTCGGTCATCTCGGAGATCAATTCCGGTATGACGAAACGCTTCAAGGAAGCGTTCGGCAAGATCAACACCTTCTTCCAGAGCACCTATGTGCAGCTGTTTGGCGGCGGTACCGCAGTGCTGAAGCTGTCCGAACCGGATGATATCCTGGAATCCGGGATCGATATTGAAGCGCAGCCGCCGGGGAAGAAGCTGCAGAGCTTGTTCCTGCTGTCCGGCGGGGAACGGGCCCTGACGGTCATCGCCCTTTTGTTTGCGCTGCTGAGCTACCGTCCCACGCCTTTCTGCATACTGGACGAGATCGACGCGCCGCTGGACGATGCCAACATTGAACGGTTTGCCCGGTTCCTGGCAAGCTACGCCATGCACACCCAGTTCATCGTCATCACCCACCGGAAGGGAACGATGGAAGCAGCCAACGTCATGTACGGCGTGACGATGGAAGAATCCGGCGTATCCAAGATCCTGTCGGTGCGGATGAGCGATAAGCTGGTGGAAGAATCGGTGTGACACATTACGCGATACCGTTTGCAATTGCATGATATAATATAATAGATGGAAGAAAATATGCATTAAACACAAGGAAAGGAAGTAACGTCATGGGCTTTTTTGAGAAGCTGAAAACGGGCCTGACCAAGACGCGCCAGAATTTTACCGACCGGATCACGGAACTGGTGGGCATGTCGGCCAAGGTAGACGAAGATTTTCTGGAAGAACTGGAGATGATTTTGCTCACCGCTGACGTAGGGGTGAAAACTACGGAGAAGCTGATCGAGGATGTACGGAAGGCGGCGAAAAGCAGGGAGATAAAAGGCACGGAGGACGTGCTGCCGTTTCTGAAAAAACAGATTGCGGCCATGCTGAAGGACGACGGGGTCCGCACCCGCATCGGCGCCCATCCTACGGTCATCCTGATCGTAGGCGTCAACGGAGTGGGGAAGACTACCACCATCGGCAAGCTGTCCAATTATTTCCGCCTGTTCAATTATAAAGTCATGATGGCGGCGGGGGATACGTTCCGCGCTGCCGCTTCTGCCCAGCTGAAGATCTGGGGCGAGAGGGCCCAGTGCGAGGTCATCGCCCACGAAGAAGGCGCGGATCCCGCCGCGGTGGTGTTTGACGCGCTGAAAGCGGCGAAAGCGCGGGGCGTTGACGTACTGTTCGTTGACACGGCCGGGCGTCTGCATAACAAAGTTAACCTGATGAATGAGCTGGGCAAGATCGACCGCATCATCAAGCGGGAGATCCCGGAGGCGCCTCATGAAGTGTTCCTGGTGCTGGACGCTACCACCGGACAGAACGCGATCACCCAGGCAAAGGTGTTTACGGAGACCACGAAAGTGACCGGCGTGGTGCTGACAAAACTGGACGGCACGGCCAAGGGCGGCGTTGTGGTGGCCATCCGGGAAGAGCTGGGTCTGCCGGTGAAGTGGATCGGCGTGGGCGAAGGCATTATGGACTTCCGGCCCTTTGAACCGGAAAAGTTTGTGGATGCGCTGTTTGCTACGGAAGAAACGAAAGAACAATAAGAGAAGTTCCGCCGGAAAGAAACGGTTTGTGTTTGTAAATTTTATTGTGAAGCTGCGCTGAAAAGTACGGCGTAACGCTTATTTTTAATGCTATGTTTTACGTTAAGGGGACATCTCGTTTATGTTTGCGGTTATAGTTAACACGGTGGCAATCCTGATTGGTTCCACCATCGGGCTCTTCCTGCGTAAGGGGATCCCCGAATCCCTGGCGGCGGCCATGATGAAAGGGCTGGGGCTCTGTACCGTGGTTATCGGACTGCAGGGCACGCTTCAGGAAAAGAATATACTGGCGCTGATTTTATCTACCATCATCGGCATCGTCATCGGGGAATGGCTGGATATCGACGGCCATGTGAACCGGGGGGCGGAACGCCTGACCTCGCGGTTTGCCGGGGAAGGACAGGGCGCGAAGATCGCCCAGGCTTTTGTCACATCCTGCCTCATCATGAACGTGGGGGCTATGACCATCGTGGGTTCTCTGGACGCAGGGCTGCGGGGCGCCTTCGGCATGCTGTACACCAAATCCCTGCTGGACATGATCGCCGGCATTCCCATGACGGCGGCTATGGGCGTGGGCGTCATGGGCTCGGCTTTGTTTACGCTGGTATTCCAGGGGAGCATCGTGCTGCTGGCGGAATTCATCGCACCCTACCTGTCCGAGACACTGATCGCCGAACTGGTCTGCACCGGCAGCCTGATGATCCTGGCTCTGGGCCTGAACATGCTGGAGCTGACGAAACTGAAAGTGCTGAACTATCTGCCGGGACTGCTGGCGGCGCCTTTTGTGCTGAAACTGATGCAGATCCTGGGGTTTTAAGGTGCGTTGTAAAGCAATAAATAAAAACGAAACAAAGAGTAAAAAATGATGATCAATAAATAATGTTTAACAGCTTGAAACGATAGTTTCTTTAATTTTTGAAAGGGGTGCTGAAATGCCAATTAACAAAAATGAATTGACGAAAGAACAGATTGCGAAAGCTATGGCCTGCGAGACTGCCGAGGAGCTTATGGCACTGGCAAAAGCGGAAGGGATGGAGCTGACGAAAGAAGAAGCCGAGGCGTATTTGGCGGAGTTTTCCGACGTAGAGCTGGACGGCGAAATGCTGAAAAAGGTGGCAGGCGGTAACGAAAACTGCCAGTGGAATTGCAATAACGATTACGATAATCGCATCAATTCTCCCTGTGATACATGGGGGAAATGACCTTAAGGCGCTCTGCTATGGCAGGGCGTTTTTTTATTTGTGGAAAAAAGACGCGGTGTGATGTTATAATGAATTTGGGATTGGGAGTATGATGAATCGCTCCCGGCTAAATCTTGCTAATGTATGTCAAGTGTTTTTTTTTTTGAAAAATTGGAACTTTTGAAAGCTAAAAAAAGGCGACCTTAACCAAACCTGCTATTGCAGGCCCTTTAAAAACGTCTATAAGGTAAGTTTAATTGAAGGTTTACTTACAGCCGTAGATTTTATGCGGTCAATATGTTATACTTAATGAGTAGCGTTTAACCGTCGAAAAGATATTCTTTATTTTAAAAAAGAGGAGGTGCTACTATGCCGATTAACAAAAATGAGTTGACAAAAGAACAGATTGCCAAGGCAATGTCCTGTAAGACCGCCGAGGAACTCATGGAGCTGGCGAAAGCGGAAGGTATTGAATTGACCAAAGAAGAAGCCGAGGCGTATATGGCGGAGCTGGAAGACTTCGAGTTGGACGAGGCTACGATGAAAAATGTGGCTGGTGGACTTCAAGGAATGCAATGTCAAACCCTGAAATATTGACAGCGACGCATTGAAAAAAGTGGCGGGCGGAGTTGGTGGAATGGTAGATCGCGAATGTGGCAAGTTTTATAAGTAAACAAATAGAAACTCACGGCTCTCTGCTTATTTCAAAAATAAGCAGGGAGCTGTTTTTCTTTGCCTTAAAGGCTTTAATTTAATGACATTGCACACATGCTTGGCTTACTTCGTGAGCAGTTATGCAATGTATATGGAAATGTCAGCTAAGATAAGGAAACAGGCGTTACGTAGCGGGATACGTCTGTAAAATCAATGCCGTTAAGTTAAGCTCAAATTTTACTTACAACCATAGATTTTTCTGCGGTTAATATGTTATAATTAAATACCGTTTAACCGTTGAAATGATATTCTTTATTTTAAAAAAGAGGAGATGCTACTATGCCGATTAACAAAAATGAGTTAACGAAGGAACAGATTCAAAAAGCAATGGCTTGCGAGACTGCCGAGGAACTGATGGAGCTGGCAAAAGCCGAAGGTGTTGAATTGACCAAGGAAGAAGCCGAGGCGTACATGGCGGAGATGGAAGACGTGGAACTTGACAGCGATGCGCTGAAACAGGTGGCGGGTGGCATGTGCTACAGTGCTGGCATGGGGTCTAACGAACGTTGTCATAGGGGTGGTGGCATAACTGGTGCATGATAAAGAGGTTTTTTGAAGGAGGATGTCCTAAAATGCCAATTGACAAAAATGAATTAACAAAGGAACAGATTCAAAAGGCAATGGCCTGCGAAACCGCCGAGGAGCTGATGGCGACAGCGAAGACTATGGGCTATGAGCTGACGAAAGAAGAGGCTGAGGCGTATTTAACGGAGTTGTCTGATTTTGAACTGGATAGCGAAGCATTAACTAAAGTTGCCGGTGGTAGGTGTTATAATGACTGTCCTAGCGAGCGTTACCACTGTCATTCTAAACAGCGGTCGTCGTAATAATGATTGTATCGGCGAGCATTAATCAACATGAACGAACTGACGAAGGTCGAGGCATACATGGCAGAGCTTGCCGACTTCGAGCTGGATGATGTGGCATTGAAAAATGAGTAAAGAAAAAGCACCTTAAAGACGTTAATTTAATGGCATTGCACACATGCTTGGTTTACTTCGTGAGCAGATGGGTATCATCTTTTACATGTTTACTCATCTTTTGCACAATTACATTGGATTTGTCGGTTTACATGCGTTTTTATCAGAAATATAAGCTGTCAAGTAAAAATGCTTGACAGCTTTCTGTTCTGCGTGTATAATGCATACGTTGAGTAAAAGGGAATGGGAGTATCGGAATGGCAGCGAATGATTTTAACGACCGCATCCGTTTCGGCAGTCTGTACGAAACCTATGGCGCGTTGCTGACAAAGAAGCAGCAGCAATGTCTGGAGCTGTATTTCTGTGAAGATTGTTCCCTGGCCGAGGTTGCCGAGGAGATGCAGGTGTCCCGGCAGGCTGTCCACGATCTGCTGAAGCGGGTAGAGCAGACCCTGGAGCATTACGAAAAGATACTGGGCTTTTTACTGCGCATGGAAAAAACGAGGAAGCTGACGGAAGAGGCGGAAGCGATCCTGGACCGTGCGGAGAAAAAGCAGGACTATAAAGAACTGAACCGGTTGCGCGAAATACTGGTAAAATTACAGGAGACGCAGGAGAGCTGAGCCGCGTTTCCGCAGGGAATGAAAGCAGGTAACTGAATGGCTTTTGAGAGTTTGTCTGAACGGCTGCAGAACGCGATTAAGATGTTCCGCGGCACGAAAGAAATAACCGAAGAAGATTTAAAAGCGCCTCTGCGTGAAGTGCGCATGGCGTTGTTAGAGGCCGACGTAAACTTCAAAGTTGTAAAAAACTTTGTGGCTAAAATCAAAGAACGCGCGCTGGGCGCAGAGATCCAGCAGAACCTGAACCCCAGTCAGCAGATCATCAAGATCGTTGACGAAGAGCTGACGGAACTGCTGGGCGGAACCCAGTCCAAGCTGACGGTCGCTCCGAAACCTCCCACCATCATCATGCTGGTCGGTCTGCAGGGCGCCGGTAAGACTACGACGGTTGGCAAGCTGGCTTACAATTTAAAGAAGAAACATAAGAGCCCGCTGCTGGTTGCTGCCGACGTATACCGTCCGGCTGCTATCACCCAGCTGCAGGTATTGGGCGAACAGGTGGGTGTTCCTGTTTTCTCCCTGGGCAACGAAGTGTCCCCGGTAGAGATCGCCCGCCAGTCTCTGGATAAAGCGGCGCATCTGGCCTGTGACACTATCATTATCGATACCGCCGGCCGTCTGCACATTGATGAAAAGCTCATGGAAGAGCTGCAGAACATCAAAGCAACGGTGCAGCCTCATGAAATCCTGCTGACCATCGACGCCATGACCGGTCAGGACGCGGTCACGGTCGCCGATACATTCAATAAAGATCTGGGCCTCACCGGCCTTATCGTGACCAAGCTGGACGGCGACGCCCGGGGCGGCGCGGTGCTTTCCGTAAGGGAAGTGACAGGCTGTCCGGTGAAATTTGTGGGTATGGGCGAAAAGCTGGACGCCCTGGAGCCGTTTTACCCGGACCGTATGGCGTCCCGTATCCTGGGCATGGGCGATATCCTGTCCCTGATCGACAAGATCAAGGATACCACCGATCTGGCTAAAGTGCTGGAGGCGGAAAAGAAGCTCAAGAAAGATGAGTTTACGCTGGAACAGTTCCTGGAACAGATGCAGCAGATTAAAAAGCTGGGTTCCCTGGATACGATCCTGGGTATGATCCCCGGTATGGGCGGTCTCAGCCAGAAGCTGAAAGAAGCCAATGTAGACGAGAAGGAATTCGCCAGGGTGGAAGCGATCATCCGCGCCATGACGCCGAAGGAACGGCAGAGGCCGGAGATCATCAACGGCAGCCGACGCAAACGTATCGCTGCGGGCTCCGGTATGAAGGTCCAGGATGTGAACCGCCTGCTGAAGAACTTTGACGACAGCAAAAAGCTGATGAAGAAGATGCAGGGAATGGCTAAGTTTGCTTCAAAGGGCAGCAAGATGCTTCCCTTTATGCATAAACAGTAAATTATCAAAGTTAGAATGTCACATTGTAAGGAGGTGAATCTGAAATGGCAGTAAAGATCCGTTTAAAACGTATGGGCGCAAAGAAAGTTCCGTTCTATCGTATCGTTGTAGCTGACGCACGTTCTCCGCGTGACGGCAAATTCATCGAAACCATCGGCACCTACGATTCCACCGTGAATCCGGCCGCTGTAAAAATCGACGAAGAAAAAGCACTGAAATGGATGGGCAACGGCGCGCAGCCGACCGATACCGTGAAAAACCTGTTCAGCAAACAGGGTATCATGAAAAAGTTTGCTGAAGCGAAAAACGCAAAGTAATTGAAAGGACGTGAATTGCGTGAAAGAATTGGTAGAAGTTATGGCCAAGTCTCTGGTTAGCAATCCGTCTGCAGTGGCAGTGGAGGAGGAAACAACCGGTACCACTACTGTACTCCGCCTCCATGTTGCCCCTGATGATATGGGAAAAGTCATTGGCAAGCAGGGCCGCATAGCGAAAGCGATCCGCTCCATTATGAAGGCGGTTGCAACCCGTGAAAACGTGAAGGTTATCGTAGAGATCGTAGAATAAGAAGATTCGTAACGGATTCGTAAAGGTGGTATATTTTATGGCAGATTCTATGTTCGTTCGTGTTCCCGTAGCTATCAAAGCTAAGGTTACGGAAGATTTGAAGCTGAAAATTATTGGAGACCTCCAAAACACTATAAAACAGATGGAATTGGATCTGAACCAGTTTGATTTCCAGGCCAAACAGGTCATGAATCAGGCTGCTAACGACCTTTCCGCAGCGCCCCGTCTGCGTGAGCAGATCGAAGTGGAGCGCAAAAAACGCACGGATGCCAAAGAAGAAGCGGAAGCGCAGCTGAAGCAGGCGCAGGAACTGCAGTTAGGCGCAGAAGTAGGGCATGGCACGCTGGAACGCACCGTGGAAGTAAAGATTGGCGACGACCTGCATGCGTTGATGGGCGCCGAAATTTTGACAGAAGACGGAAAGATCATCGCTTTCCGTATGTGAGCATAAGATGGAAAAAGTTGTATTAGGACAGATAGTCGCTCCGCACGGTGTGCGGGGCGATTTACGTATTATGCCGCTGACCTCCAATGTGCAGCTGTTTATGGATATGGACTATCTGCTGCTGCCGGACGGCAGGAGGCTGCAGATCGTCAGCGCCCGGCCCCATAAGAATGTCATCCTGGTGAAGGCGGCAGAAATCACTACCATGGAAGCGGCTCAGGCGCTTCGGGGGCAGAAGGTTTCGGTGTACCGGGAAGATATGCCGGAACTTCCCGAAGGGCGCTATTATGTAGGCGATCTGATCGGGCTTCCCGTCTTTGACGAAGCCGGAAACCGCATCGGTACGTTTAAGGATGTGCTGCCTACCGGCAGCCGGGATGTGTATGTCATCGCGCCGCCGGAAGGGAAAGATATTCTGGTAGCGAATATTCCGGACAACATCCGGGAGATCGACCTGCCCGGCAAACGGATCGTGGTGCGTCTGCCCGAGTGGGACGAGGAAGACATACGGTAACGACGGGTTCCGCATCCGGCGGGACAGGTATAGCGAGCGAGGAAACGTTCCATGAAATTTGTATTTGTTACTCTCTTCCCGGAGCAGATCCAGGCGGCTGCAGGGCACAGCATGTTAAAACGCGGTCTTGACGCGGGCCTCATTGAGATGGAATGCGTCAATCCCAGGGACTTTTCCATGGACCGGCATCATTCGGTAGACGATGCGCCTTTTGGAGGCGGCGTGGGAATGGTGCTGAAACCGGAACCGGTGGTGGAAGCCATTCGGGCGGCGAAAGCCAAAGCGCCCGGCGCGCCGGTGATTGCCATGAGCCCGGGCGGCGTGACCTTCAGGCAGGAACTTGCGGAGACCTGGGCCAGAGAGGAAACCGGGCTGATTTTTGTCTGCGGTCATTACGAAGGGTTTGACGAGCGGATTTACCATTGGGTAGACCGTAAGGTGAGCATCGGCGACTTTGTGCTGACGGGAGGGGAACTGCCCGCTCTCATGATCATGGATGCGGTGAGCCGTTTCGTGCCCGGCGTGCTGGGGAAGCTGGCCAGCGCGGAAGAGGATTCCTTTTCCAGCGGGCTGCTGGAATATCCCCAGTATACCCGTCCTGTGGTATTTGAAGGGATGGAGGTCCCGGAAGTGCTGCGGAACGGGAACCACAAGCTCATTGCGCTGTGGCGGCGCAAACAGGCCCTGAAAGCCACCCTGCTGTTGCGGCCCGACATGCTGCCGGCAGAACCGGATAAGCAGGATGCGAAGCTGTTGAAAGAAATCAGGGAAGAACTGGAAGCAGATTGATTTATAATGCTTTCTGCGTAAGAGATGCAGTTCCATGCCGGAAAGGTTCGCTCCTTCACGACGCTGCGGGGAAAGGAGCGAAGCCGGGTCACCTCTTAAAAATAAATAAAAAAATGCTTGCAACTCTATACTATATGTGGTAAAATATCACACGTGTAAAACGGACGGTCCGCTGTGCAGCACAAGTAAGTCGCATGAACGTCTATGAATCTAGGAGGAAAAAATGAACATCATTGAAGCACTGGATAAAGAACAGTTACGTTCCGATATCCCCGAGTTCCGTGCCGGCGACACCGTTAAAGTTTATGTTAAGGTTGTTGAAGGTACCCGTGAACGCGTACAGTTATTTGAAGGCGTAGTAATTTCCCGGAGCGGTTCCGGTATCCGCGAAATGTTCACCGTTCGCCGTATTTCCTACGGCGTAGGCGTAGAAAGAACTTTCCCGGTACACAGCCCGCGTCTGGAGAAAATCGAAGTAGCCCGCAAAGGTATCGTTCGCAGAGCAAAACTGTATTATCTGCGTAACCTCACCGGTAAAGCTGCTCGTATCCGTGAACGCCGCTAATATGGTGTATGAAGAGGGCTGCAATGGCAGTCCTCTTTTTCTTTACAATGCACGTCCGGGAAGCGAGCCAAAGGCGAAGCTGACCGGAAACGGGCATGTACTTGCAGCGCACCGCAGAATGCAAGCGGCAAGCGCAGCATGATGCGTTGTGCGCGAGCCATTACAATGCACGTCCAGGAGGAAGAAACTGTATGAGTAATAAATCTGAGGGGTCGTTCCAGGATTCGCTGAACGACTGGCTCGTTTCTATTATTGTCGCGGTAGCGCTGGCTTTTTGCATCCGGACCTTTATCTTTGAACCTTATAAAGTGGAAGGAACTTCCATGTATCCGACGCTGCATAACCAGGAACGGCTGATCGTCAACAAATTCAGCTATTTTCTGGGGGACCCGAAACGGAATGAGATCATTGTCTTCCGGTATCCGAAAGATGAAAGCCGCGATTTCATCAAACGGGTGATCGCGGTAGGCGGCGATACGGTGGAGATGCGCGACGGCGCCGTACTGGTCAACGGGAAGAAGATTGAAGAGCCGTACACATGGAAAGAGGATCCGAAAGGACTGAATCATTCCAATTACCGGAAGAGCCTTGTGCCAAAGGATCATATCTTTGTATTGGGCGATAACCGTAATAATTCGGAAGACAGCCGGTTTGCGGACGTGGACTTTGTGCCGCTGCGTCTGGTAAAAGGCCGGGCTGACGTTGTGTTCTGGCCGTTTGAACGATTCCGTAAATTACCTTGAGGCTGCTATGGATGTAAAGGATTTTAAAATTCAGTGGTTCCCGGGGCATATGACGAAGGCCCGCCGCATGATGGAAGACCAGCTTCGTCTGGTGGACGTGGTGGTGGAACTGCTGGACGCCCGGATCCCCGGTTCCAGCATCAACCCGATGCTGCGGCAGATGGCAGGCAGTAAACCACGTGTCATTGCGCTGAACAAGATGGACATGGCGGACCCGGTCAAAACGGAAGCCTGGCTGTACAGGCTGAAGCAGGAGGGAGCCCCGGTCTGTTCCATCGACTGCCATACCGGCAAAGGCGTGAAGCAGATGCTGAATCTGGTGAAGGAAGTTGCCCGTCCGGTTACGGAAAAGTGGCTGAAAAAAGGCGTCCGGAACCGTGACATACGGCTGATGATCGTAGGCGTGCCCAATGTGGGAAAATCCACGCTGATCAATCGGCTGGCGGGGCGGGTGAAAGCAATCGCCTCAGACCGTCCCGGCGTGACGAAACAGAAGCAGTGGGTCACCATTGCCAAAGGGCTGCAGCTGCTGGATACTCCCGGCGTCCTGTGGCCGAAGTTTGAAAATCCGGAAATCGGCCTGCACCTGGCGCTGACAGGCGCGGTAAAGGATGATATCTATGACAGGCGGGACGCGTTGATCCTGCTGCTTCAGGAAATGCTGCAGAAATATCCGCAGCAGCTGGCTATGTTTTACAATATTGTACTGACCCCGGAGGATACGGCGGAAACGGTCATGGAAAAGATCGGCGCTGCCCGGGGCTGTGTAAAAGCCGGCGGCGTGCTGGATCTGAACAAAGTGGAGCAGATGGTCCTGTACGAATTTAAAACTGCGAAGATGGGACGGTTTACGTTAGATGAACCGTAACAGATACAAGCTGAACATGGCCGGCCTTGCGCCGGCTTTTTTTGTGCGCGGGCCATTGCAATAACGAACGGGAAGCAACCCCGTCGGGTAAAGCCG
>DDQB01000099.1:0-21777 GCA_002342505.1 Acidaminococcaceae bacterium UBA2453 | reverse complement strand
TGTTCAGCGCGCCGCAGAATGCAAGCCGCAGGCGCAGTGCGGTGCGTAAGGCGTGGAGCGCAATTTGCAAAACGTATACCGTTAGCGGTACAATATACATAATGTTATAAAAGGGGAGGCAACAAACATGAAGCTGCAGGAGATCAAGACCATTCTGGGAGGCACACCTACGGAAGAACAGCTGCGACAGTTCCGGCAGGACGAACGGGCGGGCGTACAGAAGCTGCTGGCGGCGTATGATAAAAAACGGGAAAAGGAAAAAGAAGAGCGGCTGCGTTTTGAAGCTATGCTGCGCTATGAGAAAGAATATCTGGCGCTGCCCGGAATACAGAACATCGTGGGAGTCGATGAGGCGGGCCGCGGGCCGCTGGCCGGGCCGCTGGTGATCGCGGGCGTCATTTTGCCGGAAGGCTGCTTTATTGCCGGACTCAATGACAGCAAAAAGTTAAGCGAAACGAAACGGGAAGCGCTGTATCCGGAAATTCTGGAAAAGGCGGTTGCCGTTCTTGTGAACGTGGTCAGCATTTCCAATATTGACAGGGAAAATATATACCATGCCACACAGGAAGGCATGGAACAGATCTTACGGGAGATCAGCGTGCGTCCGCAGGTAGCGCTGGTAGACGCCATGCACCCCCATGTGGAAGGAATCGAAACGGTTCCCATTATTCACGGGGACGCATTAAGCGCTTCCATTGCGGCCGCTTCCGTAGTAGCCAAGGTGACCCGTGACCGGCTGATGCTGCAGTTGGATGCGGACTATCCGCAATATGGCCTGGCCAAGAACAAAGGGTACGGCAGCCAGTTGCACATGGATGCCATCCGCCAGTTTGGCGCGACGAAGATCCATCGGCGCAGCTATGAACCGATTCGCAGTATGAACCTGCCGCCGACAGAAGAAAGGGATAATTACCTGTTTGTGCCGGAGAACGGGAAAGCAGATGCAGGACTGGCGGCGCTGCTGGAGGATTTAAGGAAGGAATGATGGATTCGTCTGCCCGTTTGACAGCGATGCTGTGAATGGCCGGTTTCAAGTCGGTCGACGGTGCATCGGCGACTGACAGACGCGAGGGGAGGGGACTTTATTTTTAACAAACAGGAAATCGGAAGACGGGGGGAAGAAATCGCGGCGGCGTTCCTGGAACGAAAAGGGCTGGTGATTGCAGACCGTAACTATCATTGCCGCTGGGGAGAGCTGGATCTGGTGGCGGTAGAAAGGGCGGAAACGGAAATGGATGACTGCTGTTTTGCGCCAGGAGGAGCTGCTGCGTCTGTTCTTCCAAAACAGGCAAAGGGAACGGTGCGATTTGTGGAAGTGAAGACCCGTACGGGAACAGGCTATGGAACGCCGGGAGAAGCCGTGACTTATGCCAAGCAGCAAAAAATCAAAAAGACGGCGCTGACATGGCTGCAGGCCCGGGGTGAGTATTTTCCCTGTATCTGTTTTGACGTGATAGAGGTGTGGGTCTTTGGCAGAACTGCGAAAATCCGCTGGCTGCAGCATTGTTTTTAAGGAAGTGCTGATGAAATGAGTTTGTGCGATTACTCTGTATAAGCGATAGCCTGAATGCATAAGCGATTCACACGACGCTGACGCGTCGGTTCTCTGCTTATCGCACGCAAGCAAGCTTGCGGCTCTCTGCTTATGCCGAGGGCATTTTGCAAATGGCAGGGAAATGGCTCGAAGGAGCAGCAGGACTGGGCAATTCCCGCCGTATATAGGAGATAAGGAGTGTGATGGTATTGTATGCCAAGGTGTTTGGAGAGACGCCGGTAGGGCTGAACGGAGCCGGCGTCATTGTGGAAGTCGATCTGGAACGGGGACTTCCGGGATTTGAAATTGTAGGACTGCCGGATATGGCCGTCCGGGAATCGAGGGAACGGGTGCGGACGGCGCTGAAAAATTCCGGGTTCCCTTTTCCGCAGAACCGGATCACGGTAAATCTGGCTCCGGCCAATCTGCGTAAGGACGGGAGCGGGCTGGATCTGCCCATTGCCGTGGGAATCCTGGTTTCTCTCGGAGTGCTGCCTCAGGATAAAGTGAAAGATAAGGTTTTTATCGGTGAGCTTTCCCTTGAGGGAGTAATCAGAGAGGTGAACGGCGTGCTGCCCATGGTGCTGGAAGCGCGGCGACAGGGTATAAGGGAGATCTTTATCCCCAGGGGGAACGAAGAAGAAGGCTGTCTGGTGGATGGCGTTTCTGTTTTTACACCGGGCGATTTGAAAGAAATGGCCGCGCATCTTCTGCATCCCTGCCTGCAGCCGCTGCCGCATAAGGAACTGACCGTTCCGGATACGGAGCTGCCGGACATAGACTTTGCCGACGTACATGGACAGAAAGTGGTAAAGAGGGCGTTGGAGATTGCGGCGGCAGGGGGACACAACATTTTGCTGGTCGGTTCCCCCGGCAGCGGAAAGACCATGCTGGCCCGCCGTCTGCCGACCATCTTGCCGCCCATGACAAAGGAAGAAGCGCTGGAAGTTACGAAGATATACAGTATTGCAGGGCTGTTGAATCATAAAAAGCGCTTGATCAATGAAAGGCCATTCCGGAGTCCTCACCATACTATCACGTTAAGCGCCCTGATCGGGGGAGGGATGGTCCCGGTACCGGGAGAGGTGACGCTGAGCCATAACGGCGTGCTGTTTCTGGATGAATTCCCGGAATTTTCCCGCGCGGCCCTGGAAGTGCTGCGGCAGCCTCTGGAAGACCATTTTGTAACAATCAACCGGGTGCACGGTTCGTATGTTTTTCCGGCGTCTTTCCTTATGGTCTGTGCGCAGAATCCCTGTCCCTGCGGGTTTCTGGGAGATGAATCCAGAGAATGTACCTGCCGCCCCTTTGAAATCGAGCGGTATCAGCGGAAGATATCCGGTCCTCTGGCTGACCGGATCGATCTGCAGGTCTATGTACCCCGGGTGAAGTATCAGGATCTGCAGGTACGGGAGCGGGGAGAGACATCCGCCCAGATCCGGGCGCGGGTCTGCGCTGCCAGGGACATCCAGCTGCAGCGGCTGAAAGGGCTGGGTATTTACTGTAACGCTGCCATGAATCACAGGCAGGTAGAACGCTTCTGTAAACTGGACGCGGCCTGTAACGCGTTGCTGGAACATGCCTTTAACTCACTGGGACTCAGCGCCCGCAGTTATGACCGGATTTTAAAAGTGGCGCGTACCATTGCGGATTTAAGTCAAAGTGACACCATCCTTGTGTCGCATATTGCGGAAGCCATCCAGCTGCGGACACAGCAGAATCCGTAGAAAGAGTGGCGGTACCATAAATTGTAAAGAGGAGAAAAGTGATATGCAGCTTTATATTGCAGAAAAACCGGATATTGCCAATGCGATTGCAGAGTACCTGTGGCCGGAAGGAGGATACCGGAAGGCTGTGGGGTTTTATCAGAAGGGAAGCGTCGCCGTTTCCTGGGCGGTAGGGCATCTGTTGGAACTGGCAACGCCGGATGCCTATGATAAACGCTATGCCCAGTGGAAATATTACCGGATTATTCCCGAAGTCTGGAAACATGCGGTGATTTCCCGCTCTGCTCAGCAGTTCCGAATCGTAGCGGATTTGCTGAAAAAAGCGGATGTGGTGATCCATGCAGGGGACCCGGACCGGGAAGGACAGCTTTTGATTGAAGAGATCCTGCATTACTGTAACTACAAAGGCAGCGTGCAGCGTCTTCTGATCAATGCCAAAGACGACGTGAGCATGCGGCGTGCCTTTGCAACGATTGAGGACAACCGGAAATATGAAAGCCTGTATGCGGCGGGGCTGGCACGGGAAGAAGCGGACTGGCTGGTAGGAATCAACCTGACCCGCTGTTACACGACGAATGCTTCCCGGTTTTCACCGGGCGCGGTATGGAACATCGGCCGCGTGAAAGTACCCACCCTGGCCCTGGTGGTGAACAGGGAAAAGGAGATCCGCAATTTCAGGGTCCGTACCTATTACGAACTGAAAGCGTTCTTTACCAAAGACGGGACGGTCTTTTCCGCTAACTGGCAGCCGGATGAAAAAAGGGTGGCGCTGGATGAAGAAGGACGGCTGTTAGATAAAAAAACGGCGGAAGCGGTACAGGAAAAAGTCCTGGGCGCCGACGGGATCGTGCAGAAAGTTACGCGCAAGAAGGGTACAGAGGCGCCGCCGCTGCCGTATTCACTGGATACGCTGCAGGTGGAAGCCAATGCCCGGTTCGGCATTTCCCCGAAACAGACGCTGTCCACCGTGCAGTCCCTGTATGAAAAGAAGTTCGTATCTTATCCCCGGTCTGACTGTAACTACATCCCCCCGGCCCAGCATAAAGACGCGCCGCGCATCCTGCGAAATCTGGCGGGACGGTCCGTCCGGGGCGCGGACGGGGCGGATGTATCGCTGTACTCCAGAGCGTGGAATGATAAGAAGGTGACGGCTCACCATGCCATCATCCCTACGGGCGATATTCCGCATCAGTTAACCGCGACGGAAGAAAAAATATACAACATGATCGCCGAACGTTATGTAATGCAGTTTTATCCGCCCTGTGAATTTGAAACCATTACCTTTGAAATTTTGCTGGAAGACGAACTGTTTAAAGGCAGCGGCAAGATGATCATCAGGCCGGGCTTTCGGGCTGTATTTACGAACCATGGAAAAAAGGAAGGCGAGGAGAAGGATGCCGGCATAAAAACCGCGCGCAGTAAAAAGAGCGGCGCAGACAAGGCCGACGAAACAGCAGAAGAGGAAAATCGTACGCTGCCCGATCTGGTGAAAGGCGAAAACCTGGGACGCCCGGACAAAGTGGATCTGCTGGAAAAGGAAACAAAACCCCCGAAGCGGTTTACGGAAGGAACTCTGCTGGCGGCCATGGCTAACATTTACCGTTTCATGGACCCGAAGAACCCCAACCGGGAAAAGCTGAAAGAAGTAAAAGGAATCGGCACGCCGGCCACGCGGGATACGATTATTTCCGAACTCCAGGGGATGCGGGGGAATCAAAAGACCCAGATGCCGTTTATGGAAAAGGTGAAGAAGGAGCTGGTCCCCACGGAGTTAGGCTTCCAGCTGATTGAAAATGTGGATGTTTCCCTCACCAGACCGGATACGACGGCGGAAATGGAATTTGCCCTGACGGAGATCGCGCGCGGGGAAGGTTCGCCGGAGAAGTTCATACAGGAAGTCTGCGCGACGATTGACCGGAATATCGAGTATGCGCAGCAGCATCGCTTCCCGGGGTATGAAGCGCAGGCGTGTCCTGTCTGTAAGACGGGGCATCTGCTGAAGCATTATTCCCGGAAAACAAAAAAGGCGTTTTTTGTGTGCGATAACAAAGACTGCGTATCTCCTGCGACAGGGAAACCCATATATTACAATGTAGGAACAGATGGGAAGCCGGAGATGACGCCCCAGGTGGAAGCGGTTCCGGCCCGTACCTGTCCCGTCTGCGGGAAAGAGACGCTGAACCGGCATTATTCGCCCAAAACGAAACGGTATTTTTATGTCTGCGATGATAAACAGTGCGTGTCCCCGGTTACCGGAAAAACGGTGTACTATGCCGTGGATAAAGCAGGCAACCCTGTTATCGAATACTGTCCGGATGACAAGGCCATCCTGGAAAAGAAGAAAGGAAAATATGGATTTTTCTGGGCCTGTCCTGCGTGCAGGACGATTTACAGGGACAAACTGGGAAAACCGCAATTCCCCGGGTCCTGATAAATATAGTGACAGTATTTTACGTTTATGATATACTAATCATATTATTGTATTGTTACAATATTGTACTGAAATCAGAAAAAACAGTGAAACAATAAAAACTGTAAGGTGAAGAACTTTCCGGTTTTACTGTTCCGGTTCTGCTGTCTGAATTGGATTGATATGACATTAAGAGGTATATCTGAAAGATGGATGATAAAAAGTTAGTACCGTACCTGTCCCCTGCGGCGGCCTTTGCTCTCTCAACCGGCACGGCCATCGGATGGGGCTCGTTTGTGGTAACAGGGAATCTGTATCTGGCGCAGGCGGGACCTTTGGGCAGTGTGTTGGGAATGCTTGTGGGCATGGTCATCATGCTGCTCATTGCCCGCAACTATCATTATATGATGAACCGTTACCCGGGACCGGGAGGCGCGTACACCTATATGGCCAATACCTTTGGTTACGATAACGCGTTCCTGAATGCCTGGCTGCTGCTGCTGGCCCTGCTGTCCCTGATCGTCACCAGCCTCATCGGCAATCTGGTGGCTATCAGCCGGCTGATTTACGAACTGGCAAAAGAGGAAGTGTTATTTGACCGGTTTGCTGTGCTGAATACCAGATGCATGCCGGAAAATGCGCTTCACCTTATTGTGATGCTCTCCCTGCTGATCATTCCGTTTTTAGGCCGGATCGCCATCGGCTGGATTGTAGACGTAAATACGGTGGTAGCTGTTATCGTGTACGGGTTTATCTCGGCTGCGGCTTACCGCTGCGCCGGGAAAAACGGGGACCGGGTGGAGCGCGTTACCGGTATGGCCGGCATGGCGCTGATGGTCGGATTCGGTATCGTGGAACTGTTTCCTGCCGTTTTCAATACCGGGTCCATGGCTACGGAATCCTATTTCCTGTTCATGCTCTGGGCGATCCTGGGGATCATCTTCTTTCGCAATGTGCTGGTTCGGGACGCGGCGCGTAAATTCGGAAAATCCATCGTAGTGTGAATCGGGTTCAGCGCGCTGATCTTCTTTATGGCCCAGAGCTGGCTGCATCGCGCGAATCAGGATTACACCAATACGGTAGTTTCGAATATATACAGTTATCATAACGGGACAGCGCCGTCTTCAGCCTATCAGTACGGGGAGGAAGAATTCATCGCAAAGCAGATGGAAGAGCTGAAAGATTATGATACAAAACGTTCTTCCCTTGTCATTGCGCTGTTCCTGTTCTCTTTGTGGATGATCATCAACAACTATTCCGTTGTGGCAAGGCGAAACCGGGAGACAGAACAGGAACTTGGCGCGACCAAAGAACTGGCCGGCCGGGATCCGCTGACCGGAGTCAAGAGCAAACTCGCCTTTACGGAAAGGGAAAAAGAGATGGATGCGGCTATCGAAGAGGGAAGGGCAGACCATTTCGCGGTAGTCGTCTGCGATCTGAACGGGGTAAAACGCATCAACGATACAAAAGGTCACAAGGCGGGGGACGAATACATCCGCTCCGCCAGCGTGCTGATCTGCAACAGCTTTAAGCGCAGCCCGGTCTTCCGTATCGGCGGCGATGAATTCGTAGTGATACTGAAGGGATATGACTATGAACAGCGGACAGCGATCCTGGAAGCATTGGACCGGCAGGTGGAGGAGAATATCCGTACGAAACAGGTCATTGTCTCCACAGGGTTGGCGGATTACCGTCCGGGACAGGACCGGAAGCTTAAGGCGGTTTTTGAACGGGCCGATGTGCTTATGTATAAACGGAAACGGAAATTAAAAGAGATGGGCGCGGTATCGCGGGAATAAGAATTGCAAATCCGAGTATAAACGAATGCGGATGGTCCGGCAGACTGTCCGTATTTTTCTTACTTCTTTAATGACAACCTGTTTAAGTTATGATAAAATAACTCTAAAGTTGTAAAATAACTCTAAAGTTGTAATTCTATTGCTTTTTTGACAGGTATTGACTTGAAAGCAGTTTCAGAAAACGCGGAAGCGTCCGGGCAAATGCTCGCCGGCGTTCCTGCAGAAAGAACGGTTATTATGGAAGAGTACGGTTCAGTTAAAGAACGCGAAGAGGGGCTTGAGGCGTATTTGTCACCGATCGGGGCATGGTCGCTGTCGGTAGGCACCGCTATCGGGTGGGGCTCGTTCCTGTTTACTACGACTTTATACCTGGAAAAGGCCGGGCCCATGGGAAGCGCGCTGGGTATGCTGGCAGGTATGATCGTCATGCTGTTCATCAGCCGCAATTATCATTACCTGATGAATGAATTCCCTGCAGCCGGCGGCGTGTACACCTATGTAAAGAAAGTGTTCGGTTACGATCGCGCCTTCCTGAGTTTCTGGTACGTGGGGCTGGCCTATCTGGCCATGCTGTGGGCCAACGCTACGTCGGTCCCTATCTTTGTCCGTAACTTTTTCGGCGATGTGCTGCAGTTCGGGTATCTGTATACCGTGTTTGATTATAAGATCTACGCGGGGGAAGTGCTCCTGACCATGGGGATCATCCTGCTGACGGGTCTCCTGTGCATGAAGCGGGAACGGCATGCGGTCCGCCTGATGGTGCTGCTGGCGCTGACTTTTACCCTGGGCATCACGTTCTGTCTGGGAACGGCGCTGATGCACCGGGATGCGGCAGTCTTTACGTTGCAGCCGTCCTTCATCCCGGACCAGGATATCTTTTCCCAGGTGGTGGCTATCTCGCTGATTACGCCCTGGGCCTTCATCGGGTTTGAAAATATATCCCATTCCTGCCGGGAGTTTAAGTTTGACCGGAAGCATTCGTTCAGCGTGCTGGGCGTGTCGGTGCTGACGACTACGCTGCTGTATATTTTTGTAATCCTGCTTTCGATTTCGGCGTACCCGCCGGAATACGGGAATTGGCTGGAATACCTGAAGCATCTGGGAACTTCCGGCGTCGGGGTCAAGATGCTTCCGCCCTTTTTTGCGGCGCAGTATTATCTGGGCGATGCCGGTCTTTACATCATGGCCGCCTCCCTGTTCTCGCTGGTCCTGACCAGCCTTATCGGTAACACCGTGGCGCTGAGCCGCCTGTTCTACCATGTCGCTAAAGACGAAGTCCTGCCGGATAAGTTTGCGCAGCTGAACAAGCGGAGAAATCCGGAGAACGCGGTATTGCTGATCATGATCCTGTCTGTGTGGATTCCCCTGCTGGGACGTACGGCTGTGGGCTGGATCGTGGACGTGCTGTCCATTGCCGCCGTTATAGTATACGGGCTTGTGTCTGCGGCTGCTTACACGCTGGCCAAAACGCGGGGAAAGAAAACGGAACGGGTTACCGGCATGGTCGGTATGGCGGTTATGATCGTATTCGGGCTGTTACAGCTGTTCCCGGAAATTTTAAGTTACGACACGCTGGAAACGGAAACCTATTTCCTGATCACCATCTGGTCTGTCTGCGGATTCCTGTTCCTCCGGAACGTGCTGCACCGCGACTACGCCAGAGTGTTTGGCCGTTCCGTGGTTGCCTGGATCGCCCTGATGGGGATCATCACCTTTGTGTCCCTGAGCTGGATGCGGCATATGAACCAGAACTATGCCGATAAAACGATGGAGGAGATCCGCGATTTTTACCGGGGCCATGCGCCTGCGGAAGCCTATCAGATGGGCGAGGAAGTCTATATTAAAAAGCTCCGGGACGCCAATGCCACAGACCGGATGCACAACAATTCCTTCGTGCTGCTCCTGATCGTCTTTTCCCTGGGCATGTTTTTCTCCAATTACACGATTGTGCGCAGGCGGGCGGAGGAAACGGAACTGGAACTGAACGTTACCAAAGCCCTTGCCTATAAGGACGCCATGACCGGCGTGAAGAGCAAGCAGGCGTATGTGGATACCCTGAATCTGATGAACCTGAAGATCCAGGACGGCGTCATGGAGAACTTCGCCCTTCTGGTCTGCGATGTGAACGGACTGAAGCATATCAACGACACCTACGGGCACAAAGCCGGCGACGAATACATCTGCGCAGCCAGCGACCTGATCTGCCAGCATTTCAAACACAGTCCGGTGTTCCGTACCGGCGGCGATGAATTTGTCGTCGTGCTGGAAGAGCAGGGCTATGAAGAGCGGAAGGAGTGCATGGATTCCTTTAACCGACAGGTGGAAGCCAATGTGAAGGAAGAAGGAAAGGTCGTCGTATCGGTGGGCCTTTCCGATTACATTCCCGGGCAGGATAAAAACGTGCACGATGTGTTTGAGCGGGCCGACGGGCTGATGTATAAACGGAAGATGCATTTAAAGAGCATGGGCGCGAGGACGAGAGAGTAGGATGAAAAACGAAACGGCTCCGGGCTGCTGGTATTGTTCCAGCGGCGCGGAGCCGTAATTTATGATGGCTATTTGGTTCTGCCTGGCTGTGTCGGAGCAGGGTGTATCGCAACAGGCTGGCGGTCCATTGCAGCAGCGCGCCGACAATTGGGCAAAGGAATGAATCAGATCTCCTTACTGTCCCTGCATGGTTTTCCATTCGTTGTAGGGTTTGAACAGCGGTAACCCGTCTATGTACGAAATTTCCGGAATGTCGGGGCGCAGTTCCCTGACGCGTTTATAAGCGCCAGGCGCAAAGATGGACCTGCGGCAGTGGATCAGCACCGGTCTTCCGGCGGGGAGTTCCCTGTAGCGTTTGTCCTCTTCTTCTTTGCTGATGCTTTCAATGGGGATATGGATGGCGTCGATAAAGTGCCCTTTTTTGTAAGCTTTGTCCGGCGCCACGTCAACAATGACCAGGTTTTTTGTGGTCTTCATATACTCCAGCGCCTGATCCGGCGTAAGGGCTCCCAGCGCTTTCTGCTCTTTTGCGTTGCCCGCATTCTGTGCAGGCGCTTTTGATTCCGCGCCTTTTTCCGCGGCCGGTTTTACCTGTTCAGTTGCCGCAGGTTTTGCGTTCTTTTCATTTCCCTCGTTTTTTGGCGTGCTGCCGCAGCCGGTAAAGAGTACCAGGGCGCATAATGTCAGCGCGGCGATTGCCTTATATTTCATTTTACCTACCTCCGTACGATCGATCATCGTGAAATTACTGAAACGTGCAAGATGTATTGCGAAATGTATCCTGCTTTTTTGTATTGCGGTTGCTTAAGGAAGCGCAAATGAATCACGCCTTATCAACTATATTATAATCAGGCTTTAGAAAAGGTCAAGCTATTTAACGGGGATGCCTTATATTTTACTCGAAGGATTCCGTAAGATGTGATATAATTACATATAATATTAAAAATTCAGATTACAGCATGACCTGCATTCCGTTTCATGTGCAGGCGCGGGAAGGGGGCTGTAATTATGCCAAATAATAGTGAAGAAATCCTGCAGGGAAACCAGCCCGGACTGCAGCGCTATCTGTCTCCGCTGGGGGCGTGGGCGCTGGCTTTTGGCTGTGCGGTAGGCTGGGGCGCGTTTGTAATGCCCGGCAGCCTGTTCCTGCCAGTGGCCGGACCGATGGGAACGGCGCTGGCTATGCTTATCGGAGCAGCGCTTATGGGGATCATCGGCGCGAACTATTATCATATGATGCAGCGCTATCCGGATGCCGGCGGCGCTTTCACCTATACGAAAAAGGAGCTGGGCTACGACCACGGTTTTCTCAGCGCCTGGTTTTTGATGCTGGCTTACATTTCGGTCCTATGGGCCAATGCCACGGCCCTGTCTTTGCTGGGCCGCCGTCTGTTTCAGAATACTCTGCAGTTTGGATTTCACTACACTATTCTGAATTATGAAGTGTATTTAGGGGAAGCCATAGTGGTGATGGCGGCGCTGGTTGTGTTCGCTCTGGTCTGTATGGGCGGCGGCAAGCTGGCGGGCCGTATGCAGATCATTCTGGCGGTTATCCTTTTTGCGGGTATATGTATCTGTTTCGGATCTGTTGTAGCGAAGTACGGGAATAACCTGCAGCATTTTTCCCCGGCTTTTTCTCCAAAATATTCGCCCTTTGTGGGGACGCTGGGAATCGTGGCGGTGACGCCCTGGGCATTTGTGGGATTTGAATCCATTTCCCATTCCGCCGGGGAATTCCGCTTCTCTGTTAAAAAAGCGTTTTCTGTTATGACAGTGGCTGTCATCTGTGCCGCTCTGGCTTATATTATGACTACCGTTCTGGCGGCTTCCGTGCTGCCGGACCACAATCATACCACATGGTACAGCTATGTGAACGATCTGGATTATATGTTCGGTATTAAAAAACTGCCTACTTTCTTTGCTGCTTCTTCCCTTATGGGGGAGAAGGGGCTGTTCCTTATCGGCATCACGGTTCTGGCAGGAATTTTTACCGGAATTCTGGGTAACTATGTAGCGGCCAGCCGTCTGCTGTACGCTATGGCGGAAGACAGGATGCTGCCCGGCTGGTTTGGTAGACTGAATGACAAGGGCGTTCCCCGGAACGCGATCCTGTTTATTTTGCTGTTTTCCTTATTCATTCCGTTCCTTGGCCGTACTGCCGTGACGTGGATCGTGGACGTGACCACTATCGGGGCGACCATTGTGTACGGGTATGTTTCCTATACCGCCTATCGTTGTGCCTGTCGGGAAGGGAACATAAAAATCCGGATTACCGGTATGACGGGTACAGTGGTTGCTATCCTGTTCAGCGCCTATCTTTTCCTTCCTCATTCCGGAACTGAATCCTCCCTGTCGGTGGAATCCTATGCTATTTTCGTCATCTGGTCTGTGCTGGGATCCCTGATGTTCCTGGTTCTGCTGCGGAATGACAGGGAAGCCCGGCTGGGTAAGGCTACCCAGGTATGGCTGTGGCTGGTGTTCCTGATTACATTCGCTTCCACCATCTGGATCCGGCAGGAATTTAAAAACGCGGCGGATGCCGCCCTGGAGTCCATCAATTTATTTAACATAACCAATCTGCGTACATACGGCGTAGTGATGAATTTTGAACAGTGGCAGGAATCCCGGGATTTCTTTCACAGTGAAATTTCAGGCAGGCTGGGCAGCGAGCTGAACAGGGACATTGTGCTAATGTTCTTTATGACTGTCGTCGTAATGCTGATCCTGTTCATGGTCTTCCGCCTTATCCTGGACCGGGAACAGAAGACAGAAGGGAAAAAGATGGAAGCGGAGCGCAGCACCCGCGCCAAGAGCACGTTCCTTTCCAACATGAGCCATGATATCCGTACGCCGATGAACGCGATCATCGGATACACCATGCTGGCGCGCAAGGAGAAAGACCTGTCGCCGAAAGCGGCAGAGTATCTGACAAAGATTGAAACTTCCAGCCAGCACCTTCTGGCGCTGATCAACGACGTGCTGGATATGAGCCGTATCGAAAGCGGCAAGATTGAACTGGAACCGAAGAAGACGAATATTGTAAAGACCATGGATGAAGTGCGGGACATGTTCCTAACTCAGATGGAGACCAAGGGACTGCATTACACGGTAACCGCGGTGGATGTTACCAATCGGACGGTAATGTGCGACGTGAGCCGCCTGAACCGGATCCTGCTGAACCTGATCAGCAACGCCTTCAAGTTTACGCCCCAGGGCGGGAATATTGCGGTGACGCTGCATCAGACCGGCGCCGACGGGGAAACCGGTTTCTATACCATCAGCGTGAAGGATACCGGTATTGGCATGAGCCCGGAATTTGCCGCCAGGGTGTTTGAGGCGTACGAACGGGAACGGACGGAAACGGTGGCAAACATCCAGGGCACGGGTCTGGGGATGGCTATCACAAAGAGCCTCGTGGATCTGATGGGCGGTACGATTGATGTCGTTACGGAGAAGGGAAAAGGTACGGAGTTCATCATTCGTCTCGGGTTCCCGCTGGCGGAGGACGAACCGGAAACGGAAGCGGTTGAGGACAACAAAGCGCCCACGCTTCAGGCGGACTTCAGTAATAAACGACTGTTGCTGGTAGAAGATAATGCGATCAACCGGGAAATTGCGCAGATGATCCTGATGGAACTGGGCTTCAAGGTAGAGACGGCGGAAGACGGAGAGGTTGGGAAGGAAAAAGTGGCGGTGTCCAGCCCCGGTTATTATGACGGCGTGCTGATGGATATCCAGATGCCTGTAATGAACGGCTATGAAGCTACGAAAGCGATCCGCGCGCTGCCGGATCCTGAACTGGCGCGGATCCCGATCATCGCTATGACGGCCAACGTCTTTGCGGAAGACATACAGCACGTAAAGGATGTAGGGATGGACGGGCATGTGGCCAAGCCTATCAACATCCCGGAGCTGGTGGCGACATTGCGCAAGTGCCTGAAATAAATGCGCTGGCATGGGCGCAGGCATATGGATCAACAGTTTGTAACATAAAAGGCAACCGTAGGAAAGACTGCGGTTGCTTTTTTCTTAGATAGCTTTTTTAATATAAATATGCTAAAATTAATTCGAAAGTATTAGAAAAATAATAGGGTATTACTACCACAAAGGCATCGTTAAAGGTATCGTTTTCCCAAGGTTTATTCCGTTATCATATAAGCTTTTTCTGCTTTGTTCTGTAAATGATAAACGAGTAGTCAGGAGGAAAATGCAAATGAATCAGTCCGATTATAAAGAAAAGTTCGGGATGGGGATGTTCCTGGTTGCCCTCGGTATTGTTTATGGCGATATTGGCACGTCACCCATGTATGTTATGAAATCCATCGTCGAAGGGAACGGCGGGATAGCCCAGGTAGACCGGGAGTTTATTGTAGGTTCCCTGTCGCTGATCATCTGGACGATTACCCTGCTGACAACGATCAAGCATGTGCTGATCGCCCTGCGGGCGGATAATCACGGGGAAGGCGGGATTTTTGCCCTTTACAGCCTGATCCGTCACTGTGGGAAATGGCTGATCCTCCCCACCATGATCGGCGGCTGTACCATGCTGGCCGATGGCGTACTGACACCTGCCGTGACCGTTACGACTGCCGTGGAAGGGTTGCGCAGTATTGAGGCTATGGATGCCTTTCTTGGCAGCGGGCAGGCTGTTGTTATCGTGATCGCCCTGGCGATCATCAGTCTCCTGTTCATCATTCAGCGGAGCGGGACCAGTTCCATCGGCAAGTTGTTCGGCCCGGTGATGATGATATGGTTTTTGTTCCTGGGCATTACAGGGCTTTGGCTTTCCCTTGGGGATCTGTCGATTCTGCAGGCTTTAAATCCGGTTTATGCTATCAAGATCCTGTTCAGCCCCGACAACAAGGAAGGCTTTCTGATCCTTGGCAGCGTGTTCTTATGTACTACCGGCGCGGAAGCCCTGTACACGGACATGGGCCATGTAGGACGGAACAACATTTTTATCAGCTGGCCTTTTGTTAAAATCTGCCTGATCCTGAACTATATGGGGCAATGCACCTGGATCATCCAGAACCAGGGCAACCCTGTCATACAGGCTATCGAGGATCTCAATCCTTTTTACATGATGCTTCCTGAACCGCTGCGGCCGGTTGCGATTTTACTGAGCGCACTGGCGGCGATCATCGCCAGCCAGGCCCTGATCAGCGGCAGCTATACCCTCGTTCATGAGGCGGCCAGCCTTGATCTTATGCCTCATTTAAACGTGCAGTACCCCTCTGATACAAAAGGACAGATCTATATTCCGTTTGTCAACAATATCCTGTGGTTCTTCTGCGCGCTTGTGGTCCTTTACTTCCAAAGCGGGTCCCGGATGGAGAATGCGTACGGCCTGGCCATTACAATCAGTATGCTGATGATGACGGTCATGTTCTGCGTTTATATCGGGGTGGTGCACAAGCAGCGGATCGCCGCCGTCATTTTCACTGTGGTGTTCTTTGCCCTGGAGGGTGTATTCTTCATATCAAGCCTGGGCAAATTTATGGCAGGAGGCTATGTGGCCATCATCATCTCTCTGGCTATCCTCTTTATAATGATCTGCTGGTATCGCGGCACACAGATCGAGCAGGCACAGAATATCTTTCTGCAGATGCGGGAACATCTGCAAGACATAAAAGACTTGCAGATGGATATTACCATTCCCTTATGCAGCCACAATATGGTTTATCTGGTCAAAGGCAACGAGTCTGAAAAAATCGACCGGGATATCCTTTACTCCATTCTGGATAAAGACCCGAAGCGGGCGGACGCATACTGGTTTATCAGCGTCAATACCACCGATGATCCCTATCAGAAGAATTATGAAGTAGAAACCTACGGTACGGATTATATCTTCCGGGTGAACCTGTACCTGGGTTTCAAGGTAAAACCCAGCGTCAATATCTATCTCAGACAGGTGGTACACGATCTGCTGGCCACGGGAGAATTGCCGAAACAGGATAAACGGCATTCTATTTACGGGCCTTCGGATGTAGGGTCTTTCAAGTTCTGTATGATTCGTAAAATGATGCCCAAGGAAGGGGATATTGGTGCGGCAGATGACCTGCTGCTCCGGGCGAAGTACACGATTCGCCTCCTCGGAGGGAGTCCGTTGCAGTGGTTCGGGCTGGAAACCTCCAACCTGATCATTGAATACGTGCCCCTATTCCTGCCACAGAGGCAGAACCAGGACCGGCTGGAACGCATCTGACGCAGCGGGCCTGCCTGTGGGTAATCTGTCGGTTCAAGTCACATATCAGGTTGCAAACCCTGCGTACTGGGTCATGTACAGTTCGTAATACTTCTGTCTGCGGACCAGCAGTTCCTCGTGGCTGCCCTGTTCCACGATGCGGCCCTGGTCCAGCACTACGATAAGGTCGGCGTCGCGGATGGTGGAAAGGCGATGCGCGATGACGATGCTGGTTCGTCCTTTCATCACCTGCTGCATGGCGTCCTGGATCGCCTTTTCTGTACGCGTGTCCACGTTGGAGGTGGCTTCGTCCAGGATCAGGATACGGGGATTGGCGACAAAAGCCCGGGCGATAGCTAACAGCTGACGCTGGCCCTGGCTGATATTTTCCCCGGCGCCGGTAAGCAGTGTGTCATATCCCTGCGGTAACAGTTCGATCATTTCATGGCAGCGGCTCATCGCCGCTGCTTTTTTAATTTCCGCTTCGGTGGCGGTTTCATTTGCATATTGCAGGTTGCGGCGGATGGTATCGGAGAAGAGGACGGTGTCCTGCAACACGATGGCTACGTGCTTACGCAGGCTGTCCCTTGTAATTTCTTCCACGTTCTGGTCGTTGATCCAGATAGCGCCTTTGTCAATATCGTAGTAACGCATCAGCAGGTTGACTACGGTGGATTTGCCGCTGCCGGTGGAACCTACCAGCGCCACCTTTTTGCCTGCGGGAATGGTAAGGTTGAAATCTTTCAGTACAGGTTTATCTTTATTGTAACCGAACTGTACGTCTTCAAACCGTACTGTCACGTTCTCGTCGTCTTCCCAGACCAGGCCGTACAGATCTTCGCTGGTCTCGTCCAATACCTGGAACACACGTTCCGCGCCGGCGATGGCCGATTGGAGCTGTCCGTAGATCTGGGCGATTTCATTGATAGGACGGCTGAACTGTTTGGCGTACACAATGAATGCGGAAATGACGCCGACAGAGATCAGGCCGTGGATGGCGAAGTAGCCGCCAAAAGCCGCGATGACTACGAAACCGATGTTGCCGATGCAGTTCATGAGGGGACCCATGATGCCGCTGCAGACTTCGGTGCGGATGCCGGCTTTTGTCAGTTTATCGGATACAGTACAGAAGCGTTCGGAGGAATGTTCCTGTTCATTGTAAGCGACTACGGTACGGTACCCGTTGACGATTTCTTCCACCGTTCCGTTCATGCTGCCCAGTAACGTCTGCCGTTCTTTGGAATACTTGCGTACATAATTGGAGAGCAGCCGGGTAGCGATGACGGTGAGGAGGATGGAGGCGCAGCTGAGCAGCGCAAGCTGCCAGCAGAGCCACAGCATGATGGCTGCCGTGCCGATTATGGTAAGGACGCCGCTGAATAAAGAGGGGAGCGCCTGAGAGACAGTAACAGAGATGTTTTCCACATCATTGGTCATGCGACTCATGACGTCGCCGTGGGAATGGGTATCCGTATATTTGATGGGCAGGTCGATAACCTTGCCGAACAGTTCTTCCCGGAACTGCTTGACGATACGCAGGCTCAGCCGGGCGCTGAACACGCCCTGGGCCAGACGCAGCAGGCTGACAAACAGATAGGCTGCCAGCATGAGCGCAAGTGTGGTCTTTAAATCCCCGTTTCGCTGTCCGGCGATGATATCCACCGCGTTGCTCTGGAGTATGGGCGCGTAAATGCCGCACAGGGTTCCGCCCAATACGGCGGCCAGCATACCGAAGATCAGCTTTTTTTCTTTTGCGAAATACGAACCGATGCGTTTCAGTGTCCAGGAAATATCCTTGGCGTATTCTGTTTCCACAAAGCGGTTACCGCGGTTCGGTCCCAGCACCGGTGGCTGGTTGCGTTTCGTTTCATTACGCATCTGCCGTCACCGCCCTTCCTCCTGCTGCAGTCGGGAACGCGGCATCTGTTGATGCGGATCCGGGCATTGGTGTCGCATTTTCCGCAGAAGCGATATCGCCGATCTGCGACCGGTAAATATCCTGATAGATTTTACAGCTTTGCAGCAGCTCCTGATGGGTTCCTTCCGCAACGATGCAGCCATTGTCCAGGATAAGGATGCGGCTGGCCCGCCGGACGGAAGCCACCCGCTGGGCCACGATGATTTTTGTGCTTGCCGGACTGGTTCTGGCCAGTTCGTTATAAAAGTCCGCTTCTGTTTTCAGATCCAAAGCGCTGGTGGCATCGTCAAAAATCATGATCGCCGCTTTCTTCAGCACGGCGCGTGACAGGGCGACACGCTGTTTCTGCCCGCCGGAAAGGCTCATGCCCCGTTCGGCCACAACGGTATCGTATCCGTGTTCCAGCGGTGCGATGAATTCATCGGCCTGGGCGGTGACAGCTGCTTCGCGTATCATATCCTGCGTCGCGTTACGGTTGCCCCAGGCAATGTTTTCGGTGACAGATTCGCTGAACAGCTCACTCTTTTGCAGCGCGACCGCGACCTTATCCCGCAGACTGCTGAGTTTATAATCGCGCACATCTACGCCGTCAATTTGTACGGAGCCTTCCGTTACATCATAAAAACGGGGAATCAGGTTGATCAGCGTGGTCTTTCCGCTGCCCGTTGCTCCCATAATCGCAATGGTCTCGCCGGGCTCAATGGTTAAGTTGATATGTTCCAGCACGTTCTTATCGCTGCCAGGGTACGCAAAGAAAACGTTCCGGAATTCTATTTTGCCTTTTGCAATCCGGTTATGTGTATGTGGGGCCGCGGTCGTAACGGCGGCTGCCCCATTGCCGTTTGTTGCGCCGGTTTCTTCCGCAACGCTGTTGACCGCAGTATTTTCCGTTGCAGTGTCCGTTGCGGAAGCTGCGTCATCTTTAAAAAGCCCGTCGCGGATTTCCGGCTCCAGATGTAAAACGGCTGACAGGCGGTTCCATGAAATAAAGCCGCGGGAAATGTTCTGGAATAACATCAGCAGCATCATGATCCCCATTAACAGCTGGGTCGTGTAGGTGATAGCCGCCATGATGCTGCCGGGGGAGACTTTGCCGGCCATGACGCTTTGGGCGCCGAACCAGAGGATGGCCGCGATGGTCAGGTTCATCAGCATATTGACGACAGGGCTCATAAAAGCAAGCGTCAGCAGCACCTTCAGCTGGGTGCGGATCAGGTCGTCATTGGCCTTGCCGAAGCGCATCTTTTCATAGGTTTCCCGGACGCAGGCTTTGATAATGCGGATCGCCGAGATATCTTCCTGCAGGATATCGTTCACACCGTCCAGTTTCTCCTGCAACGCAGCAAAAAGAGGGTTGATCCTCCGCAGGCAGAAATACATGGTTCCGATGATGAAGGGCAGGGCGCATAGCACGATGAAAGCAAAGTCCGGGCTGAGACGGAACATAAAATACATGCTGCCTGCCGTCATCAAAACCGTGCGAACCATGCCCCGCACGATCTGTGAAACCAGCCGCTCTACCTGGGTCACGTCATTGGTGATGCGGGTGATGAGGGAACCGGCGCCGAAGCTGTCGATCTGCGGAAAGGAAAAAGTCATGATTTTACGGAAGGTGTTTTTGCGCAGCTCGTTCCCCATATTCTGGCTTGCCATGTTAACAAACACGTTGCTCAGGGAACCGAAGCAGCAGCCGATGAGCGCCATGCCGATCATCTGGGCGCCCACCTTCCACACCAGTTCCAGATTGCCGACGCCGTTATTATGAAGCCCCAGCACCCCGTCGTCCACAATGCGGCTCATGAGGCCCGGCTGCACCAGGTCCATCAGCACTTCGCCGCCCATGAACAGCGCGGCCAGCAGCGCGTAGTGCGCGTACATGCGAATATATTGCCACATAATTGTTCCCCTCATAAAACAGTATGAAAAGGCCGGCGCTGTCTTTGCCTTTTCTCATTGCGCCCTTTGGGGGCGCAGCACTTTGCAAAGGCAACACCGGCCTCTTATAAAAGCTGCTAAGTCATTACGTTGTTTGATCGGATTTTCTTAAAATCTGAAATCCCGTTCTCCTTTTTCAATCCGTTCCAGATATTGCGCCAGGGCGTTCCGCACTTTTTCGTTGGGAATCGTGTGGATTTCGCTGGCAATCATGGCGTCGCCCTGTTTGCGGGTGGCATCGGAAGCGTAATCCACCAGATACTCCTTCAGTGTCATCAGTGCGTTGGGATGGCAGCAGTTCTGGATCTGCCCGCTCTTGCACAGGCTCATGAAACGGTCGCCGGTGCGGCCTGCCCGGTAGCAGGCGGTGCAGAAAGAGGGAATGAAGCCCATGTCCATCAGCCAGGCGATAACTTCGTCCAGTGTGCGCTGGTCAGATACGTCAAACTGTTCCGTATCATGGGGACGTTCCGGTTCGTCATAGCCGCCTACCGAAGTACGGGACGCGCCGGAAATCTGGGAAATCCCCAGATGCAACGCTCTGGCACGGACCTGCTGGCTTTCCCGGGTAGAAATGATCATGCCGGTGTAGGGCACGCTGATGCGGATCAGGGCGATCAGCTTTTCAAAGATCTCGTCGGAGATGCCATTATCAAAGACGGAAGGATCGATATCATCCGCCTTTTTGATGCGGGGCACGCTGATGGTGTGGGGACCTACGCCGTGAACTGCTTCCAGATGCTCTGCGTGCATTAAAAGGCCCGCGAATTCATACCGGTACAGCTCCAGCCCGAACAGCACGCCCAGGCCCACGTCGTCAATGCCGCCTTCCATGGCCCGGTCCATGGCTTCCGTGTGATAGTTGTAATCGTGCTTCGGCCCAAAGGGATGCAGCTTCAGATAGCTTTCCTTGTGATAGGTTTCCTGGAAAAGGATATAAGTGCCGATGCCCGCTTCTTTCAGCTTGCGGTAATTTTCCACCGTGGTGGCTGCAATGTTTACATTTACCCGGCGGATGGCGCCGTTTTTATGTTTGATGGAATAAATGGTCCTGATGCATTCCAGAATATATTCGATGGGGTTGTGGAAGGGATCTTCCCCGGCTTCCAGGGCAAGGCGCTTGTGTCCCATGTCCTGCAGGGCGATGACCTGCCTTTTTACTTCTTCCTGGTTCAGCTTCTTACGGGGAATGTTCCTGTTGATGCTGTGATAGGGGCAGTACACGCAGCCGTTGATGCAGTAATTGGAAAGATACAGCGGCGCGAAGATTACGATGCGGTTGCCATAGAAGGCTTTTTTGATCTCTTCTGCCAGCGTGAACATTTTCTGCGTCAGTTCCGGGTCTTCGCAGGCCAGCAGCACGGAAGCTTCCCGGTGGGTGAGGCCGGTGCAGTGTAGCTGCCCGTTGGTCCAGCGGGGCCGCGCTTTTTCCAGCAGGCTTTCGACCAGCTCCCTGTTATTTTTGTTGGCGTCTGCATAGGCAAGGGTATCCAAAATCTCCTGGTGGTCGATAAATTCATCGGCCAGTAACGATTTGGGATTATACATGGCTTTCTTATCTCCTTTGCTTCATTTGGCAATGTAATGTCATAAAATTAAGGATGGGCAGACCGGGCGGTCCGGCGTAAAGTGATACGCAGCGCGCAGCCCCGCCTGTTACATGTTCCTGACATAATATTTTACTCCGAAACGGGTCAGATGTAAATAATAATAAGAAGTAAAAGCGAAACTTGCCCGGTTCCTGCATCCAAAAACCAATGGTTTAAGGAAGCGCTGATTAAAT
>DDQB01000065.1 GCA_002342505.1 Acidaminococcaceae bacterium UBA2453 | reverse complement strand
CCCTTGACTGCCATCAGTATCTGCTGTTGCGCGATCCGGCCATATTGTTTTCTGTGGGATCCGCCGATATGGCTCGGGACTTTCTGCCAAAGGTTAAGGAACTGCTGGCCGGCCGTCTACTGAAATACTTATTCATTTCCCATCGCGAATGGGATGAATGTGGCGGATTGGCTGTACTGCATAAGATGTTCCCGGAAACGATAGTGATTTGCTCACAGAACGCAGCGGGGAATTTTAAGTTCAACGATTATGACGGAAAAGTCATCGCCTGCACGCCTGGCCAGCCTTTTACGGATGGCGGACTGGAACTGGATTTTTTGCCATATCCCGTTGAACCGCATTATAATCTGGGACTTTTGGCTTATGAAAAAAATTCCGGGGTTTTCAGTAGCGCTGATTTGTTCCTCAAGGGTGGCAATACAGCCGGTGTAGTAGAGGAATGCGACTGGAAAGACCTGGTGGATGCTATCCCCGAGAACTTCCTGAACATGGGACCCCAACAGCCCAGGACAATAGCTGCGTTGCGGGCAATCAATCCGAATTTTGTAGCCGTAGGACATGGACCGTGTTTTATCTGTAAGTAAAGAAAACAAACGCATAGTCATTACTAACCGTAAGATGGTCGAAGGAACTTTACTTCACCAACTCCAGAAGATTTTACGCTTTCATCCGTATGCGATTATCTTAAGGGAAACGGATTTGCCTGATGTTGAGTATGAGGCGCTTGCACAGGAAACATTGCGGCTATGCATGCAAGAGAATATTCATTGCTTTCTGCATTCCCGTGTAGACATTGCACTGAAGATAGGCTGCAGAAATATACATTTGCCACTTTCGTTATTTAAAAAGATGGCTTTCGCCGATGAAAAACAGCCGGGAAAGGAAACGATGCGTAGCAGCTTTGAACAGATCAGCGTCTCCTGCCATAGCATGGAAGATATGCAAATCGCTGTAAAAGGCGGAGCGACGCAGGTTGTGCTTGGTACGATATTTGCAACAGAATCCAAAAAGGGAGTGACAGGTCGCGGACTGAATTTTTTGAGAAAAATATGCAATGCCTGTCCGCTTCCTGTCTATGCTATTGGCGGCATTACGCCAGAAAACCTGGCATCTGTCTGTAATGCAGGGGCCGCAGGCGGTTGTATGATGTCCGGATTTATGAAGTTGAAGTAAGACAAGACTGCTGTTAATGACTGGTGTAGAAGAGTTGGCGCAAATTTTACGTGAAAGCAATAAGATAGTCTTTTTCAAAGGTGCCGGGATGGCGACCGAGTCCGGTGCGCTGGGCTTCGCAGCGCGAACGGGATATACAGCCAGCGGCTCCTATGGAAATTCGTTGAGCCACCTGCGTGAGAGATTGAATCGCCGGGGTTGTGACTTGAAATATGGCAAGGTATCATCATCCTGATGTGGAACTGCAGGTGATGTTTTTGCGTTAAGGGTATGTACGGGGGAAAGGATGCCGATTTTACTATTTTTATTAATGAAAAAAAGATGCGTGTGCGGTAAATTTGTGTTAAAACTAATAAAGGATGAGTTGGACGCAGTAGCAACGTATCAGGAAGAAACGGAGCAAGGAGGATCTTTATGCTTGTACTTACCGGAAAACCGGTTTCTGATGGAATCGGTATCGGGCCGCTGGCGCTGTTCCGCCGTGCGGAAGTATCCACAGAGGTTCGCCCGGTGGAAGACAGGGAAGCGGAATTAGTGCGCTTCCGGGAGGCGCGTGACGAGGCTGCCGGACAGTTGCAGGCGCTGCATGCCAGGGCCCTGGAAACCGTAGGCGAAGAAGATGCGGCTATTTTTGAAATTCATCAGATGATGCTGGAGGACGACGAATATACGGAAGGTGTGGAAACCCGCATCCGGGACGGGCTGAATGCGGAAGCAGCTGTGGAACGGACGGCTCAGGAGCTTTCCGCGATCTTCCGCGACATGGATGATGAATATATGCGGGGCCGGGCTGCGGATGTGACGGATGTTTCCCGGCGGGTGGAACAGATCCTCTGCGGCGTGTCGCCAATGGATGCTTCCGCCTATGATAAGGTAGTTCTGGCGGCGGATGATCTGGCGGCGGAAGAGGTCATGCATCTTGATACCAAAAAGATTCTGGGGGTGGTATTGTCTGCCGGCAGTGCCAGTTCCCATACGGCTATCCTCATAAGGAACCTGGGGATTCCCGCCGTGTTTGGCGTTGGAGAGTCAATTACCGGCAGGTTGGAAGGACAGATGACGGCAGTGGACGGAGGCAGCGGCGAGGTCATTCTGAACCCGGATACAGCCACCCTTGCAGAAATGCAGGAAAAACAGGGCCGCTTCCAACAGGGCCGGGAGGAACTGGACCGGGTCCGGGGACAGGAAAGTGTGACCCTGGACGGACAGAAGGTCCGGATCTGTGCCAACGCAGGACATCTGTCTCTCCTGTCCGGCGTGTTGAGCAACGACGCGGAGGGCATCGGGCTTTTCCGCAGCGAATTTATCTATCTGGAAAGCGACGACTATCCTACGGAAGAGGAACAGTTTTCCATTTATAAAAATGTTCTCGAAGCAATGCCTGACAAGCGGGTGATTATCCGTACGCTGGACATTGGCGCAGACAAAAAAGCGGATTATTTTGAACTGGAACCGGAAGAAAACCCGGCCTTGGGAATGCGGGCGATCCGTATCTGCCTGACCCGGCCAGAGCTTTTCAAAACACAGCTGCGGGCCCTGTGCAGGGCATCCGTTTATGGAAAGCTGTCTGTCATGTTCCCTATGATTATTTCTGTGGAAGAAGTGCGGAAGGCAAAGGCTATGCTCCGGGAAGTTAGGGAAGAGCTCCTGTCAAAGGGGATTCCCGTTGCGGACGCCATAGAAACGGGTATTATGATTGAAACGCCGGCTGCAGCCCTTATCAGCGGCGAACTGGCCAGGGAAGTTGATTTCTTCAGCATCGGTACCAACGACCTGACCCAATATACCCTGGCCATTGACAGGCGTCAGACGAACCTGGACGCGTTTTTTGACGCACATCATCCGGCGGTCCTGCGCCTGATCGAAATGACCGTGCGGAATGCGCATGAGGCAGGCATCTGGGTTGGGATATGCGGCGAGCTGGGAGCAGATCTTTCGCTGACGGAAACCTTTTTGCGTATGGGGGTCGACGAACTGTCGGTGGCAGCGGCAAACATACTGCCCTTACGCGCTAAAGTGCGGAGCCTGAATTTGCAGGCATCCGAAAAAAGAAACGCTGATTAATCAGCGTTTCCGGAAATAATACGAGGAGGAAATTTGTTATGAAAACATTTACCTATACCATTACGGACGAATTGGGGATTCATGCCCGCCCGGCCGGCGCCCTTGTTAATGAGGCAAAGAAGTTTGAGAGCCGTTTGTCCGCCGCGAAAGGCCCGAAGAAAGCCGATCTTAAAAAGCTGTTCGCACTCATGGGACTTGGCGTAAAACAGGGAGACTCCCTTGTCATAGAGGCGGAAGGCGCTGATGAGGCAGCCGCGGCAGCATCTATTGAGGCATTCCTGAAGGCCAATTTATAAAAAGACCGTAAGAAAGCTGGTTACAAACTGCTCTGTATTTAAAAGGGGCGGTAACAGAATAATTAAAAAGGCGCTCTGATCGCAGGGCGCCTTTTTTGTGGAAAAAAGATGATTTACTCCTTACACTTTCACGCAATCAGTGATCCGATTTCAGTCCCGCGCCGCACATGGTGATGAGGCTGTCCGGCGTTTTGCCGTGAAGCTGGCAGTATTTTTGGTATGCCGCATAGTTCCCTGCAGTTGTATGCTCGCAGTAGATTCCTTTGGCAGCCAGCGCGGCACGGGCCGGAAGGATGTCTTCTTCCGGAATTTCTACGATTTCTATATCATACTTATAAATTATATCCAGAATTTCCGTGCCCCGCATGGGCTGCCCAATAGCAATGCCTTCCGCCAGGGTCGGCTGGGGCGTTACGGCAGCAGGCACTTTCAGTCCCTGCCGTTTTGCTTCTGCAAAAGGCGCGCAGTGTTCACTCTGGATAGCGATCACGTTTGGCATCCTGTCAATGACGCCGCTTTCCAAAAGATGCTCCAGCCCGAACACAGCGCCAAGGAACAGAGTGCCATTCCCCAGGGGGATGAAAATATTCTGTGGGATGCGGTGCAGCTGTTCGTAAATTTCATAAATGTAAGTTTTCGTTCCTTCATAGAAGAACGGGTTATATACATGGTTCGCGTAGTATTTGCCTTCGTCCTGCACTTTTGCCCTGCACACATCCGCGCAGTGGTCCCGGGAACCAGGCACTACATTGGCTTTGGCTCCATGGGCTTTGATCATGTCAATCTTTTTCGGCGAAGTTCCTTCCGGTACAAAGATTTCGCAACGGATGCCTACCCGTCCGCTATAGGCCGCCACGCTGTTACCTGCGTTGCCGCTGGAATCCTGCACCACGTCCGTTACTCCGATTGATTTGCAGTGGGACACCAGCACCGCAGCGCCCCGGTCTTTAAAGGACAGGGTCGGCATAAAGTAATCCATCTTCAGCATCAGGTCTTCATCAAAGGAAACGATGGGCGTCATGCCTTCCCCCATGGTAACGGCTTTCCATGTATCATCTACCAGGGGCATGAAAGCCCGGTAACGGAAAATGCTCCATTCATCCTTATCAATCAGGTCTTCCGAAAATTTCGGCAGTTCATATTGCAATTTCCACAGGCCGCCGCATTCACATTTCGGCGCACGGGTCGTTACTTCTTCTTTTTTTCCGCATTTCGAACAAACATAATTTACTTTCATCTGTTTTTCCTCCTTGATTCATGTTCATTCGCATTCTCACTTTATGAGTAGATATTACAATCCCGTTATTTTCTGCAACAGCCTTGCTTCAAAACTATCAGGCCATTCTATCTTCTATTATCTGTCTCATAACCAGCGACTTGTATCAACAAACATTTATGTATTTCATTATAGCAAAACAGCCGCAGAAAAATC
>DDQB01000106.1 GCA_002342505.1 Acidaminococcaceae bacterium UBA2453 | reverse complement strand
CCATTTCCTTGCCATTCGCAAAACGCCCTCGGCTATCGCACAAACTCATTTAATCAGCACTTCCTTAAGGAAATTCTGGTTAATCAATGTTTCATAAGATTGGGGAAAAATAATGACGCTTGTAAAACTGCGGGTGAATGATGTACGTGTCAGTCTGATAAAAGAAAAGACGCTGAAAGAATGTGTAGCAGACAAGCTGGGAATCCGGAAAAGCGCGTTGCGGAATGTGCAGGCATTGCATCGGGCGGTAGACGCGCGGAGGAAGAATAATATCGGGCTGATGTATCATGTGCTGGCGGAAGTGGAGGCGCCGCAGTCTGTCTGTCAGAAACTGGTAAAACATCCGGGCGTGAACCTGTTTGTTCCTGCAATGCAGGAACCGCTGCAACTGGGAGAGATTCCGCTGGAAGAACGCCCTGTTGTGATTGGCGCCGGGCCGGCCGGGCTTGTAGCGGCGCTTGAACTGGCGCGGCACGGATACCGTCCCCTGGTGCTGGAACGGGGACGGAAGCTGCGGCAGCGGGTTTCCGACGTGGACCGGTTCTGGAAAACAGGGCAGTTCGATCCGGTTTCCAATGTGCAGTTTGGCATGGGCGGGGCCGGTACGTTTTCCGACGGGAAGCTGACGACGCGGGTCAACGATCCTGTGATGACGGATATCCTGCAGGCGTTTGTAAAAGCCGGCGCGCCGTCGGAGATCCTGACCGAACATAAACCCCATGTGGGTACGGATAAACTGCGCGCCATGGTGGAAGGCCTGGCAGCGGAAATTGAAAGCTGCGGCGGAGAGATCCGCTGTGAAACGCAGGTCGTGGATTTTATTACAAAAGAGAATTGCCTGGTTGGGCTCGCGCTTGCCGATGGTACTATGTTAAAAACAGAAGCGGTGATTCTTGCATGCGGACATAGCGCCAGAGATACCTATCAGGCGCTGGCGGCCCGGGGATTCGGGATGGAAGGCAAGCCATTTTCCATTGGCGTCCGGGTGGAACATCCCCAGAGCCTGATCGACAAAGCGCAATACGGCGATTTTGCCGGGCATCCGCGTCTCGGGGTCGCGGATTATGCGCTTGTATACCATACGGCAGACAGAAAGAGGGCTGCATATTCGTTCTGTATGTGCCCGGGAGGGCAGGTCGTGGCGGCGGCTTCGGAAGCAGGCGGCGTGGTCGTGAACGGAATGAGCCTGTATAAACGCGACAGCGGCATTGCGAACAGCGCCCTTGTGGTCAATGTAACTCCGGAGGACTTTGGGTGCGGTCCGCTGGATGGCGTTGCATTCCAGCGCAAATACGAAAAACTTGCCTTTGCAGCGGGCGGCGGGAGCTATCGGGCTCCGGCCCAAAGCGTGACCAGTTTTCTGGAAGGGACAGCCCCCTCGTTGAAAGATGCGCAACAGTACCTGAAAGAAACGGCGGCGCTGACCGCTTTGCAGGCTGGCCAGCATCAGGAGCCGGCTATTTCCGATCGTTTTCCCAGTTACCGTCCGGGCGTGACGGAATGGGCGCTGGATACCGTTCTTCCATCATACGTTACCGATACGCTGAAAGAAGGAATCCGTTACTTTGGCCGTCGGATACAGGGATTTGACGGGCCTGCGGGCATCCTGACCGGGGTGGAAACGCGAACATCGGCGCCCCTCCGGATTGTGCGGGGGAAAGATTACCAGAGCGCGACCCACGCAGGACTCTACCCCTGCGGGGAAGGCTGCGGGTACGCCGGAGGTATCATGAGCGCCGCGCTGGACGGATATCATGTGGCCCGGGCCATTATGAAAAAATATAAGCCTTTCTGATTTTGAAGTCAGAAAGGCTTTTTCTTTTCAAATTCCTGTATCAGCCGTTCATAAACGGATAAGGTGGAATAACAGTCTGCCAGCGCCCGGTGCTCGCAGTTTGTGTGGAGGTCGTAATATTTCATCAGCGCGTCCAGCCCGAATTTGCCTCCGGTTTCTGTGGGCAGCAACCGTTTGGCGATGCGCTCCGTGTCAAGGAAACGGGGAAGGAACAGGTCTTTGCGCCGGAACCGGCGACAGGCCATATTGATGTTCATGATATCGTTGTAGCCGATATCGTGTCCTAATACCGGGCAGTTTCCTACAAAAGCAAAAAAACTGTCCAGCACTTCCGGCAACGCGGGCTTGTCCTGCAGCATTTCTTCTGTGATACCGGTCATGGCGACGACGCGCTTGTTCAGTTTGGTAATGGGTTTGACAAGCTGCTGGTAAATGTCTAGGATCTCGCCGTAAGCCGATACCTTGACGGCTGCGATTTCGGTGATATCTTCTTCCAGGAATCCGGCTCCTTCCAGGTCAAAAACGACGAGGTTACAGCGTGCCGGAATAAAGATCTCATTTTTGTTGACCTGCATCTGAACCTGTCTGCGCCAGTTTTTACGTTTCTTTTTGGCCAGCGCGATTCGTTTCTGCCTGGGGCTGAGAGATTTATCAGCCAGTCGGGGCGCCGCTTTCTTTATTTTAATTTCAAGTGAGATCGGGATCGTAGTTGTTTCCATCTTGTCCTGCCTGTTCAAAATAATATACTTTATTATAGCACAGAAGAATGCGGGTTCAAAATGGAAATTTGTTTATTTCTGCCTGCCTTTATGATAAAATTATTATAAGATTATATAAATGTCCTCTTTACCCCTGAAAACCAGGGCAGCGCAGACTCAGTTCTCTGCGTGCCGACCTTTCGAATCACAGTGGCGGTTCCGGATTTTTGGGAACCTGTGTATGGGAGCGGTTAAAATGAAATGGTATGCTGGATCTTATCGCTTTTATAAATTCATCGCAATCATATCCTGCCTGTTGTATGTGTGCCTGGACCCGGCTGCCGCGCAGGCGGAAAATTACAGATCGCTGTTAGCTTCTTATAAACAGACGATTTATAATAACCAGAACGGCATGCTTTCCGACGAAGCGAATGCGGTGGCGCAAAGCCACGACGGATATATATGGATCGGGTGCGATGCCGGGCTGATGCGGTATAACGGGCAGTTTTTCCAGCAGATGAAAGATGAGAAGAACCGGGGGATTTCCCGAGTTACCTGTTTATATGAAGACTCGAAGCGGCGCATGTGGATCGGGACGAAGGATGAGGGGCTGTATTGCAGTGAGAGCGGGATGGTCAGGAAAAAGGAGAACATTCCCGCAGTCAGAGCCGTGGCGGAGGATCGGGACGGACGGGTGTATCTTGCCTCTGCAAAAGGCGTGGCTGTATACAGCGATACAGAGAAGGAACCGTTGCGCTGGATCGAGGATCCGCGGCTGCAGAACCATATGGTGGTGTCGCTGGCGGCGGAGGATATCGGGCGCGTCTGGGGCGTGACCTACGACGGGGATGTGTTCCTGCTGGACAATTTCCGCACGGTGGCATATTTTGCCAGCCGGTATTTTAAAGGCCATTTCCCCAAATATGTCTTTTGCGACAGAGACGGCATCGTGTATCTGGGAACGGCCGGTAATACGCTGATGCGTCTTGACTCTTATGTAAATGAATACGCCAATCCGGACAATCTGCGCTTCACCCTGTTTTCTACCGGGGACGCGGAAGACCATCTGTGCCTGTATCAGGACCGGGATAACCGGCTGATGCTCTGCGCCCGGAACGGTTTTGGCTTTTTTGACCGGGACATGCATTTCCATAAAGTGGAAGGCGGCGTCTTTGAAGCTTCCTTTGACCAGATGCTGCAGGATAATTACGGAAGTTACTGGCTGGCATCTTCCAACGGCGGGGCGCTGCACATTGCCAAAACCCGGTTTACGGATGTGTCCTCCGTCGCCATGGCGCCGGAAACGGTGTACAATGCGGTGACAAAATATCACGGCGATTTGTACATGGGGGCAGATACAGGACTTTATATTCTTGACCGCAACCGCCGTCCTGTGCGGAATGCGCTGACGGATCTGCTGGACGGGATTCGGGTCCGCTATTTTGCCAAAGATAAAGATGACAATTTATGGATCGCCACATACCAGCGGTTCGGCTTGCTGCGTTATAAAAACGGGACATGGCAGAAGTGGGGCGTAGCGGAAGGCATGCCCACCAATAAGATCCGGACGCTGCTGGTCCGCCGGAACGGGGATATTGCCGTAGGTACCGGCGACGGGCTTGTGCTGATGCGGAACAATTCCATTTACCGGATCTATGACCGGGATACCAGCGCGGTGGAAAACGGCGTGATCTTGTCTTTATGCGAAGATCCCCAGGGGAATCTGTATATGGGAAGCGACGGCAACGGCATCTATAAGCTGGAACTTGACGGTACGGTGATGGCGATTCCCATGGCCGATAACGGGGAGCGGTTAGGTTCGGTCCTTTCCATGGAATGGGATACGCGGCGTAACGGTATGTGGATCGGCAACGGAAAAGGCGTCTATTTCATGCAGGATGAAACGATCAACAAAGTGGATACCGGAAGCCTGGATGTATCCAGCCTGTTTAAAATCGTTCCCTACGCAGATGAACTGACGGAAGAAAAGGTGTATCTGTTCTCCTCCCGGATGGTGCAGAGCCTGGGGTCTGCAGAACTGTTGGATCCGAAGGTGGAAAAAAGCGAAAGGATGAAATCCTATCATGCGACCACGTATGATAATTCGCTGGCCTCATCTCTGACGGCGAATGGCTGCCACTATTATTCCCCGGAAGAGCACAGGCTGTATCTTGCCTGCTCGCGGAACGTGCTGGAACTGGATACGCAAAAGAACTGGGAAGGCGCTGTGCTGCCCCGGGCCATGATCGACAATATCCAGATCAAGATGCCGGACGGGTCCGTTTCCAATATGTCTTATGACAGGGAAGTTGAGATCCCGCAGGATTTTACACAGCTGGATATCCGATTCAGCGTGCTGTCGTTTGACGATGCGTACTGCGATCTCTATTATTATCTGGAAGGATATGACGGGAAGATGATCCACGTGGAGGGGAAGAACACGCATACCGCGCAGTATTCTACCCTGCCTGGGGGCAAGTACACTTTCCATGTCATCGCCCAGAGCCGGAGTACGCCCTACCGCAGTGAGATGACCGCATCGTTCCATAAGAAGAAGACGCTGGCGGAGGAGACATGGATGCGGGCTTTGATTTTGCTTGTGGGCGGATGGATCCTGATCCGGTTTACCTATCTGTATACGAAAAAGAGGAACGAAAAGAAACTGGCAGAAGCGGAAGAAAAAGCGGCGATCGCCCGGCAGATGGCGGAACTGGAAGCAAAGCATGCCCTGGCGGAACAGGAGCGCGCCAACGCGGAAGCCGAAAAGGCGAAAGCGGAACAGGAACGGGCCAACGCAGAGGCGGAAAAGGCAAGAGCGGAAGCGGAGCGGGCCGAGGTGGCCGAAGCCAAGCGCAAGATGGAGGAGGATTTTACCGAGCGGACGATCCTTACCATTTCCAATACGATTGACGCCAAGGACAGCTCTACCAACGGCCATTCCCGACGGGTTGCCCAGTATACGCTGAAACTGGGGGAAATGGAGAATCTGTCTGTTGATGAACTGCGGGAGCTGTATTATGCCGCGCTGCTGCACGATATTGGCAAGATAGCCATTCCCGATAGTATCCTGAATAAGCCGACCAGGCTGACTGACGAGGAATACAGTGTCATTAAAAGTCATACCATCCGGGGTGCCGACATCCTGGGGCAGATGGAGAATCAGCGGCTGGCAGACGGGGCCCACTACCATCATGAACGGTACGACGGGAAAGGGTATCCGGAAAAACTGGCAGGGAAGGATATTCCGAGATACGGTCGTATGATTGCCGTGGCCGACGTGGTTGACGCCATGTATTCCGCACGGGTTTATAAGTCAGGGATCAATATGGACGTTGTCATTGCAGAACTGAAAAAATGCGCCGGCACGCAGCTGGATCCAAAGTATGCGGCGGACATGATCGAAATCCTGAAAAACGGTTTTGTGGCGGATGAAAAAATTGCAATGGATTTTGATGAGGAAGTAAAATTGCTTAGTAAAAATGATGGGAAAGTAAAATAGGAATTTATGCGATAGCCTGCCCGGGTGATGCCGCCTTCATAAGACGTCACGAACGCTTCGGTGCGTGCCCGC
>DDQB01000056.1 GCA_002342505.1 Acidaminococcaceae bacterium UBA2453 | reverse complement strand
TTGCGACGCCTTATGAAGGCGGTGCCGCCCGGGCCACACAAATTACAATTTTTATTATGAAGGGAGATGCTTATTTGCAACCGGAAACAGTACTCAAGACCTGGTTCGGCTATGACGCCTTTCGCCCCGGCCAGCGGGACGTGGTAGATACAATCCTCAGCAGACGCGACTGTCTTGCTGTCCTGCCAACCGGCGCCGGTAAATCGGTATGCTTTCAAATTCCTGCGTTGATGCAGCCCGGCGTAACCTTTGTCATATCCCCGCTGATCTCCCTGATGGAAGACCAGGTAGCCCATCTGCAGCAGAAGCACATTCCGGCCGCGTGTCTTAACAGCAGCATGAGCAAACGCACTTATAACCAGACTCTGCAGGATGTGGAGGCAGGTGTTTACAAGCTTCTGTATCTTTCGCCGGAACGGCTGCAGAACCAGTGGTTCATCCGGTTTGCGCAAAAGAACCCGCCGTCGTTTGTCGTTGTGGACGAAGCCCATTGCGTGTCCCAATGGGGTCACGACTTCCGTCCTGCGTATCTGCAGATTCCGGATTTTATAAAAACTCTGCCAAAGCGTCCGCTGTACGCGGCCTTTACCGCAACAGCCACGCCGCACGTACGGCAGGACATCATAACCGGGCTGGGAATGAATGATCCGGCGGCAATCGTTCGCGGTTTTGACCGTCCCAATTTGTTTTTCGCAAAGAAATCCGTGGCAGATAAAGACAGAGCGCTGCTGGATGCGTTGGAGAAAGTGAAAGACAGAAGCGGGATCGTGTACTGCGCGACCCATCAGAACACGGAAAAAGTGTTCCGGCTGCTGCAGCGGAAGGGGTACGCGGCTGCGCGGTATCATGCGGGGCTGACTCCCGGCGAACGGAACAGGACCCAGGCGGATTTTATCTGTGACAGGATCAAGATCGTGGCGGCGACCAGCGCCTTCGGCATGGGAATTGATAAAGAAAATGTGTCCTTCGTCATCCATTACAATATGCCCCAGAGCCTGGAAGAGTATTATCAGGAAGCGGGGCGGGCCGGACGGAACGGAGAAGAATCGTATTGCTTGCTGCTTTACAGCAGGGAAGACTTTGCCATCAATGAGGCGCTGGCCCGGCAGCAGGAAAAACCGGAACGGGCCCTGGCCCTGCTTGCTTCCATGTGGGATTACGCGCAGCATGAGGGTTGTCTTCGTAACTATATTTTGCGCTATTTCGGGGAAGATGTAACCGGGGAATGCGGAAAATGCAGTTACTGTAAAACAAAACCGTTCTGGCAAAGGTTCACAAATATTTTACGGATTTGACAGGAGTTTCAGCAGGAATTTTTACAAGAAAAGAGAATAAAACTATAAAGGTATCCGCCCGCTATGATCGCTATGAAACGGCATAATTGTTTTGAAAAGAACCGGAAGCTGCCTGCGGTGGGCAGGAAAAACCGGAACGGGCAGATGTTCCGAAAACAGGAGGGGTGTTATGAAGCTGACATTTTTAGGCGCGGCACGTACCGTAACGGGGTCCTGCTATCTGCTTGAAATCGGAAACAGAAAAATGCTGGTGGACTGCGGTATGTTCCAGGGATCCAAATCCATCAAAGCATTTAATGAAAGGCCCTTTGCCTTTAACCCGGCGGAAATCGACGCCGTGGTCCTGACGCATGCGCACGTGGATCACAGCGGGCTGCTTCCCCGGCTGGTGAAGGAAGGGTTCAAAGGACGTATCCACTGCACAAAATCCACGCAGCAGCTCTGCACCATCCTGCTGCCGGACAGCGCCCACATCCAGGAATCCGATGCGGAATTTGCCAACCGCAAGGGACTGCGGGCCGGGAAATCCGAAGTATTGCCGCTGTTTACGGTAGACGATGCCTATACGGCGCTGCAATATTTTTATGTACATGATTTCGAAGAAGACTTTGAGGTCATCCCGGGTGTTACGGCAAAGATGCATGTGGCGGGTCACATTTTAGGCAGCGCGGTAGTGCGCCTGGAAGTGGAAGAGAACGGAAAAAAGACAAAGATGATCTTCTCCGGGGACGTGGGGCAGCCTAACCAGCCCATTGTGGAAGACCCGACGATCCTGAACGGGGCCGATTTTATAACGACGGAATCCACCTACGGGAACCGGACCCACAAGGCCTATGATAAGGAAGCCGAGCTGGCGAAGATCATTAATGATACGGTGGAGCGGGGCGGAAATGTGATCATCCCCGCCTTTGCAGTGGGGCGTACCCAGGTGCTGCTGTATTATTTCCAGAAGCTGACGCAGGAAGGAAAAATCCCGGATGTCCCGATCTATATCGACAGCCCGCTGGCTACGAAGGCGACGGGAATCACCCTGGCCAGCAAAGAAGAATACGACGAGGAGACGCGGGCGCTGGTGGAATTCCAGGGCGACCGTCTCTTTGCCATGAAGAATGTGCACTTTACGCCTACGGCGGAAGAGTCCCGGATGATCAATGGGATTGAAGGACCGAAGATCATTTTGTCCGCCAGCGGCATGGCGGACGCAGGACGGATCCTGCATCATCTGAAACATAACCTGTGGCGTCAGGAATGCACTGTCGTCTTTGCCGGTTTCCAGGCAGAGGGGACCATGGGGCGCAACCTTATCGACGGGGCAAAGAAAGTGAAGATCATGGGCGAGACCATTCATGTGGCGGCGGAGATCGTTAACATGACGGGCTTTTCCGCCCATGCGGATAAAGACCAGCTGCTGGCCTGGTACAAGAAGATGCAGCAGAAACCGAAGATCTTCTTTGTGACTCACGGCGAGTTTGATTCTGCCAGCGCTTTGGCAAAGGAACTGCAGATGCAGCTGGGAACCGCTGTTTATGTCCCCAAGTACGGCGACAGCGTTGTGATTGAAGGAACGGATTACACTATCGAAGCGGCGCCGGAAATCGAGACCATGCCGGAAGTGGCCGAATTGCAGGATGCCCTTGCCATTGTTGAAAGAAACTACCTGCAGTACAAGAATAAAATGGAACAGATCGCGCTGCGTGACAGCGGCAAAGCCGAACAGATGCGCAAAAAACTGGAGAAGGTGCGCCGTTACATGGACGATATGCTGGGAAATATCTGAACGGAAGCGCAGGTTCGGGAGAAACATACAGTTTAAAATCTCAAACTTATAGGAAAAGGCAGCGGGGAGCCGCTGTCTTTTCTGTGAAAACAATAATCTGCGTGGCGATGTAATTGTAAACAAAATGTGAAAAAAATATTGACATTTAAAAACCGCCTTGCTATACTTGATGTAATTTCAAATAGAAGTTATGAACAGGAATAGCTTTACGTGTGGACTACAGAGAGCCGGCGGATGGTGCAAGCCGGCGGAAACGCCTAAGCTTCTCACCTGCGAACTCTTTATCTGAGAAGGATCGCTTTTAGGATAAAGCGCTGCGGCGGCGTTATCAGGCCATAGAGTATAATGTAGGGTGGTACCGCGTGAATCACGCCCCTGCCGGATTTTTCCGACAGGGGCTTTTCTAATTTATAACGGCAGCGTATGGCGCGTTGCTGTTTTTATACATTGGGTTCGGCGGCCCTCAGGGAAATGCCGGGCGCATTTTGCCGGCACCCTTAAACTCTGTATTCTGTTATTTTTATATTAAAAATGAGGAGTGGAGGAAAACAAAATGAAAACTGGAAAATGGGTTAAAGCGATGGCGGTAGCAGCATTGGCAATGGCGACGATCTGTGCGGCAGGCTGCGGCGGAGGCGGCGATAAAAAGGCGGCGGCCCCGGCGGCAGGCAAAAAAGTAGAGTACAAATTAGCATACGCGCTGCCGGCAAATCATCCTGTAGCAAAAGGCGTAGAGACTTTCATTACCAAAGTTAAAGAAAAGACAAACGGTGAAGTTGTGATCACTTCTTTCCCGGCAGGCCAGTTATATAATGATAAAACCATGAACGACGCTATCATGACCGGCGGCGTAGACATGGGCCTGAACACCGTTGGCCGCTGGGCTACCATCATCCCGGCCATGGAAGTGTTCGACGTTCCTTTCGTATTCCCGGGCTATGAAAAGGTTGACTCTGCCATTGACGGCGGCATGGGCAAGATTCTGGAAGAAGAAATGGCTAAAAAGCACGTTAAGGTAGTGTACTGGGCTGACTACGGTTTTGTACAGTATGCCAACAACAAACGGCCCATCAAAAAGCCGGAAGATTTTAAAGGCCTGAAGATTCGCGGCTACAGCGAACTGGCCTCCGAAACCATCAAAGCCCTGGGCGCATCTCCTGTTACCATGGGCGCAGGCGAAGTGTACATGGCCCTGCAGCGCGGCACCATTGACGGACAGAGCTCCGGCGCTCCGGCCATGCGCGACCGCAAGATGTATGAAGTTACCAAGTACCTGACCGTTACCAACCATGCGTCTCCGGAATTTGTGGTGGCCATGAATGACAAATCTTTTGCCAAGATGAGCGACAAACAGCAGAAAGCCTTCATGGAAGCAGCCGTGGAAGTGCGGGACATCCTGCGCAAGAACGCCAAGGCCGAAGACCTGAAAGGACTGGAAGACCTGAAAGCAAAAGGCATGGAAGTGTATGTGGTGCCTGAAAATGAGATCAAGGCATGGCAGGAAGCTACCAAACCTGTATGGGATATCTTCACGAAACATGCCGGCGAACAGGGCAAAAAGATTCTGGATCTCTGCACAAAATAAACAGGTAGGAGAAAAAAGTGAAGAGCTTTTTAGCGTTTTATCGTAAATTCCTGATGGGACTGACGCGGGTGATCGGCGTGATCGCCGGCCTGTTGTTGTTCATCCCCGCCTTTTCCATCGTATATGAAATTATCATGCGGGGACTGTTTAACAGTCCTACTGAATGGGTCGTTGAAATTTCTACCTATTGCGTGACCATTGCCGGGTTCTTCGGCATGGCCGTAACCTTTGTGTCTAACAAGCATATCCGGGTAGATATCCTGCTTTCCCATTTAAGCAAACGCACCAATGAGATTCTGAATGTGATCACTTCCTTTATCGGCATGGTGTTCTGCGGTGTGGTCACGCTTTATGCCATTGATATGGTGGCTATGAGTTTTGAACTGGGCATGATTGCGCCTACCACGCTGCGTACGCCTCTGTGGATCCCGCAGTCTTCGCTGCCAATCGGGTTCGGGCTCATGTTCCTTCATTTTATCCGGACCTTTCTGGAAAACATTGTAAAGCTGGGAGATCCTTCCTATGATCCGGCTGCTGCGGCAGGGGAGGTGGCAAAATGATCGTACTTTTTACTGTCATGCTGCTTGTCCTTCTGGCTATCGGCTTGCCGGTAGGCTTTGCCCTGGGTACCGGCGGCATGGTGGGCATGCTTCTCTTCATGACGGGGGAAGGCACGCTGAACCAGATCCCGCTGCTGGCCTACAAGTCCCTGGACGACTTTGTGCTCTGCGCGGTGCCGTTGTATGTTTTAATGAGCCAGATCCTGCTGGAAGGCAAGGTGGGCAACGACCTGTTTGAACTGGGCAACAAATGGCTGAGGCATCTGCCCGGCGGCCTGGGGGCAGCCACCATTGTAGCCTGCGGTATCTTCGCGGCCATCACCGGTTCCTCCGCAGCCTGCGCGGTGACCATCGGCGCCATTGCCATACCGGAAATGCTGAAACGCAATTACGAGCGTACGGTAGTGCTGGGCGCTGTTGCGGCCGGCGGCACGCTGGGGATCCTGATCCCGCCGTCCATCCCCATGATCCTGTACGGCGCCATCACCGGCGAATCTATCGGCCAGCTCTTTATGTCCGGCGTCATTCCCGGATTCATGCTGACGATCTTCTTCATCCTGATCGTTGTGTTTAAATCCCGCAACCTGCCCCTGGAGCCGAAAGCTTCCTGGGAAGAGCGGATGGCGGCGCTGAAGAGTTCGATCTGGGGCCTGCTCCTTCCGGTGATCGTAGTCGGCGGTATCTATACCGGCGCTTTCACACCTACGGAAGCGGCGGCTGTGGGCACGGTGTATTCCCTGTTCATTACGTTCTGTATTTATAAAACTTTAGGTATCAGAGATCTTCCCGGCATTTTGCTGGGCACGGTTAAGACTTCTTCCATGATCTTTGCCATTATGATCGGCGCCACCCTGTTCGGGTTCGTGCTGACCATCCTGCAGGTGCCCCAGGCCCTGACCCTGATGGTAACGGAAATGGAACTGAGCCGCTGGATCTTCTTCATTATGATCAACTGCCTGCTGCTGTTTTTGGGCTGTATTCTGGAAACGGTATCCATCATCTTCATTACGGTGCCGATCCTGTATCCCATTATTTTGCAGCTGGGCTTTGATCCCATCTGGTTCAACGTCATTTTACAGATCAACATGGAAATGGCGCTGATCACCCCGCCGGTAGGCATGAACCTGTTTGTCATCCAGGGGGTGAGCCCCGACAGCAAGATGACGCAGATCGTAAAAGGCGTAATGCCTTACGCGCTGGTCATGGCCGTGGAGATGCTGATCCTTTGCTTCGCGCCGGGACTGGCAACCTGGCTGCCAAGTATTGTAAGGTAATGTTTTCGGTTGACACTGCAAAACAAAACGAATATAATAGTAAAGTCATAATGGAGGATGCTCTCATAGGCATCCTCATTCTTTTGAGAAAGTTGTATTAAGGAAACAGCCGTCCTTAGGAAGTAAAAGTTACGGGAAGCAGGAGAGGAACGAGCAGAATGATCAGAAACGATATTCGGAACATTGCGATCATCGCACATGTCGATCATGGCAAAACCACGCTGGTGGATGCCATGCTGAAACAAAGCCATATTTTCCGCGAGAACGAAAAGGTTGCGGAACGCGTCATGGACTCCAACGATCTGGAGCGGGAACGAGGCATCACCATCTTATCCAAAAATACATCCGTTATGCACAACGGAACCAAGATAAATATTCTGGATACGCCCGGCCATGCGGATTTCGGCGGGGAAGTGGAACGCGTCCTCACCATGGTGGACGGCGTGCTGCTGCTGGTAGACGCCTATGAAGGCCCTATGCCCCAGACGAAGTATGTGCTTCGCAAGGCGTTGGAAAAACATCTGAAACCGATTGTAGTCATCAATAAAATTGACCGTCCGGACCAGCGCGCCACGGAAGTAGTGGATGAAGTGCTGGACCTGTTCATTGAACTGGAAGCGGATGACGAACAGCTGGAGTTCCCGGTAGTGTATGCGTCGGCCCGCTCCGGCTTTGCCAAACTGTCCATGGATGACGAGAGCGACAATCTGGAACCGCTGTTCCAGGTCATTCTGGATACCATTCCCGCCCCGGACGTGGAAACAGACAAGCCTCTGCAGATGCTGGCCAACACCCTGGACTATGATTCCTATGTAGGCCGTATCGTAGTTGGCCGCGTGGTTCGCGGATCCATTAAGAACGGACAGCAGATCGCGCTCATGCACGAAGATAAAATTAATATTGAAAAAATTGGCCGCCTGTACACCTATCAGGGACTGAAACGCACAGAGGTTCCCGAAGTGCAGGCCGGCGATATTGTGGCGCTGATTGGCCTGAGCAAGGTAGAGATTGGCGATACCATTGCGGATCCGGAACAGCCGGAAGCCCTGGCAGGCATTAAAATTGACGAGCCCACCCTGTCCATGGAATTCCTGGTCAATGACAGTCCCTTTGCCGGTAAGGAAGGGGAGTTTGTTACCAGCCGTCATCTGCGCGACCGCCTGATGAAAGAAATCCAGACCAATGTGGCGCTGCGGGTGGAAGAAACGGAAAACACCGATACCTTTGTAGTAAAAGGCCGGGGCGAGCTGCATCTGTCCGTTTTAATTGAAACCATGCGCCGGGAAGGCTTTGAGCTGCAGGTTGGCAAACCCAAGGTCATTCTGCGCAAGGATAAAGACGGCCACACCATGGAACCCATGGAAGCTCTGACCATTGACGTGCCCCAGGACTTTATGGGCGTGGTGATGGAAGAACTGGGAACCCGTAAGGCCGAGCTGGTGAATATGCACGAGATGGCCGGCTACATGCGCCTGGAGTTCAAGATCCCGGCACGGGGGCTCATCGGCTTCCGCAACCAGTTCCTCACCTCTACCAAAGGCAACGGCGTCATGAACCATGTGTATGCAGGTTATGATTATTATAAAGGCCCCATCCCCGGACGTACCCGCGGCAGCCTGGTAGCCTTTGAAAACGGTGAGACCTGCGCTTATGGTATCGGCAACTGCCAGGAACGGGGCACCATGTACATTGTGCCGGGTCAGGACGTATACCAGGGCGAGATCATCGGGGAAAATGCCCGTGAAGATGATATGGACGTAAATCCCTGCAAGAAGAAACACGTATCCAACATGCGCGCTTCCGGCAGCGACGACGCCATCCGCCTGATTCCGCCGGTATTCTTCTCGCTGGAGCAGGCGCTGGAACATATCAACGACGACGAACTGGTAGAAGTAACGCCGAAGAATATCCGTATGCGCAAACGCGTGCTTGACCGTGTGGAACGGGGACGTATGCGTGGGCGCGCCAAAAACGCGGCTGTTGAAAAATAAGAAAAAAAGCAAAAAAAAGAGTTGTGTCTTTTCTGTGAATCTGATAAAATATATAAAGGAATTTTTCAAAGGTGCAGAAGGAGCTGTTTTCCTTCAGGTCACTTGAATTTAGTACCGAAGACATTTCGGCATGTGATAGTAAAATTGCATGGGATGGAGGCATTTCAATATGAGTTTAAAAAGTTCCGCAATGAAATTCTTTAGTAATGAGGAACCTGTTGATACCTACACCGGTCCGTATGTTGTCCGTCCCGGACAGTTGGACATCCTGGTCCGGACTCCCCGTTCTTATGAAGATGCAGTTGCGTATGCGGATAAACTGATCGACGGCTGCGCTGTTATGCTTGATTTCACTGCAGTGGATAAAGCAACGCGCATTCGTATTTTTGATTACATGTGCGGCGTAAGCTACATTGTGAATGCCAGCATCTCGAAAGTCAGCGAATCCATTCTTATGTATGCGCCTTCCCATGTGGATGTAGATAAACAGGCCCCGAGGAAAACTTCCTGGCTGGGCCGGTAAGTTTTGGTGATAATGTGAGATAAATAATTACGGCTGTCGATTGACAGCCGTTTTTTTCAGGGTAAAACAAGGAGGAACAATTATGTCGCATCGAGTGATCCAGGTTGAAGAACGCGTTCCGCTTCTTATGAACATTCCGCTGAGCCTGCAGCATTTGTTTGCCATGTTTGGCGCAACGGTTCTGGTTCCGTTTTTGTTCAAGTTAAATCCCAACACCTGCCTTTTCATGAATGGCGTAGGGACGCTGCTGTACATCTTTTTAACAAAAGGGAAGATCCCCTCTTATCTGGGTTCCAGCTTCGCCTTTATTTCGCCGGTGCTCCTGATCCTGGCTGGGCATCCTTACACGGACGCCCAGTCTGGTTTCATCGTTTTCGGCCTGCTGTTCATCCTGTTTTCCTTCATTGTTAAAATGCTGGGAACCAAATGGATCGACTTCATCTTCCCGCCGGCGGCGATGGGGGCCATCATTGCCATCATCGGTCTGGAGCTGGCGCCCACGGCTGCTTCCATGGCAGGCCTTGTAGGGGATAAAATTGATATACACAATGTAATGGTCTCTGTTTTTACCCTGACAGTCACGGTCATCGGCTCTGTTGCGTTTAAGGGCTTTATGGCCATCATCCCGATCCTGTTCGGCGTGGTCTGCGGCTATTTGTTCGCGTTTTTCCTGGGCATGGTGGATATGACGCCGGTCATTAACGCGCCCTGGTTTGCCGTGCCCCAGTTTTCCGCCCCCACCTTCAGCATGGACGCCATTGCCATTATCGCCCCGGCGGCGCTGGTGGTGCTGACAGAACATATCGGCCACCTGATGGTTACGGGCAACATTGTGGGCCGCGACCTGATGAAAGAACCGGGGCTGGACCGTTCCCTGTTTGCGGATGGCTGCTCCAACGTGCTCTCCGGTTTATTTGGGGCAACGCCCAATACCACCTACGGTGAAAATATCGGCGTTATGGCAATCACCAAGGTGTACAGCGTCTGGGTCATCGGCGGCGCGGCGGTATTTGCAATTCTTCTGTCCTTTATCGGTAAACTGAGCCAGCTGATCCACGGGATCCCGGGCCCGGTCATGGGCGGCGTATGCATGCTGCTGTTCGGCGTAATCGCGGCCTCCGGCCTGCGGCTGTTAGTGGAGCAGAAGGTGGATTACAGTAAGTCCCGCAACCTGACCATGACGGCCGTTGTCCTGATCGTGGGCCTGTCCGGCGCGAAGCTGACCTTTGGCACCATCACGGTGCAGGGCATGGTGCTGGCCACGCTGGTAGCCATCGTCTTAAGCCTGCTGTTCCATCTGTTCGAGCATCTGGGCCTGATGAAAGATGACTGAGGGAATAACTGTTTTCATTGCGTCCCTTAGAAAAAAAGAAGAATACAAAAAAACAAACGGGCTGGGGACGGGTTTTGTGAGTCTTTACGGGTATCCTGCTGCGACTGGTGGCGGGATACTTTTTTTATTGAATGAAATGATGTTTCCTGACAGGGAAGAATTGTATGCGATTTGTAGCCAATAATTGCCATTGTGGCAGGCAAAAATACTTGTCAGACGATTATATCATAAAGTATAATAAAGTGTCAGAGAAGATGAAATAATTGTGGAAATAATTTACTTCAGCTTAATTTGAACAACGGATTTGCTGTATTCAGCAATCCGTATGAACAATTATTCCAGTACCAATACCTGCGACATTCTTATTCTTCGGAAAGGGGGCTGTTCATATGGAGACGAAAGGTATTCTCAGTTTTTTTGTCAATCGAAACCTGCTTGATGCCATTCCTGAATTCCTGGAACATTCTTCTTATGACGAACTGATTGAAATCAATCTGGTTAACGACAGTTACCGATTTATCTACAATATTGAAGAGAAGTACTTTTCTCCCGTAACCGAAGGTGCGTATCGCAGCTTTTATGAAGAGGCTGCCAAATATCTGGTGCACCCGGAGGACAGTGTCCGTTATGCAGAAATCATGGATCCCGGCACATTACGGGACCGGCTGGAAAAGTCGGAACCGCCGGGAACCCTGGAGTTCCAGTTCCGGGTCAAGAACTTGGAAGACCAGTGGAAATGGGTGGATTCTATTATAGTTAGCGGCGCCGTTTTCGGCCTGCCGGATGGTGTTCTTCACTGTTATATTTTTGATATTCAGCAGATCAAGGACCGGGAATCGGGCAAAACAAAGGTCGACCGGGGAAAGAAGATCGCGCTGGATTCCCTGACCGGACTTCCCACAAACCGTGATTTCTTTAATGCAGCGGAAAAGCTGTTGAAGGAAACTAC
>DDQB01000050.1:13320-14672 GCA_002342505.1 Acidaminococcaceae bacterium UBA2453 | reverse complement strand
GGCTGCTTTGGCCGCCGCTAACAATGGATCAACATTTTTGCCGACTGTAAACAGTCCGGTATGACCGTCCAACAGTATTGCGACGCGAACCATCTTTCCCGGGACAGCTATTATTACTGGCATAAAAAAGTCCGTGCCCTGACAATGGAGCAGATGGCTCCAGCTATTGTTCCCATCGGCTGTGCTGTGCCGGATACCCCAGATCCAAAAGCTGTCCCGGCGATCCCTGCTGTAACGGAAAACGCTTTCCTCCCGGCAACACTTACCCTGCAGGTGGGGGATGTTTCTCTGCAAGTAAACGAGGCTACGCCAGACACGTTGCTTCGGAGAACGCTCCGTATCCTGCGGGAGATAAAATAGATGCTGGCCCGTTTTTTGGAAGCCCACACCGTCTACCTGGTCTGTGGCTATACCGACATGCGCAAGTCCATCGACGGCCTGACCTCCATTGTGCAGCAGCAGTTCCGGCTGAACCCCTTCGTCCGGGGTATCTTTCTGTTCTGCGGCCGCCGAAGAAATCGGCTGAAAGCCCTGTACTGGGAAGGCGACGGATTTGTCCTGGTGTATAAGCGCTTAGAAAATGGGCGTTTCCAGTGGCCCCGGAACGAAAATGAGGTCCGGAAACTGACGTCCCAGCAAAAGCGCTGGCTGTTGGAAGGACTGGCGTTGGACCAGCCGAAAGCCGTGAAAAAAGTATACGTGGATACATGCGTCTGAGCCCTTTCCTGCACAGGTTTCATGGTGTATAATAGAGCCATCTTGTGAAACAGGAACGGTGCACGGATGACCACGAATGAACTGCTTCAGGCAAAGGACAAGATTATACAGGAACAGGCGGAAAAACTGCAGCAGATGTCGGAACAGATCGACGAACTGAAAAAGTCCGTCGAGTTATACCGGCAGGCTGCGGCCATGGCCCGCGCCGCCCAATTCGGCAGCAAGTCGGAAAAGACCGTGCCGGAAGGCTATGAGGAGCAGCCCCTGTTTAACGAAGCGGAAAAGGAAGCGTCCCCGAAAGCGAAGGAACCGAACCTGGGACCGAATGACGCGGTAGAGGTAAAGACCCATAAGCGCAAGAAACGCGGTTCCCGGGACGAAATGCTGAAAGATATTCCCCACGAGGAAAAGATCTGCGAACTCCCGGAAGACAAAATGAACTGCGATGCCTGCGGAAGCAAGCTGATTCCGGTAGGAAAGAAGCATGTCCGCACGGAAGTACAGCGGATCCCTGCACAGCTTAAGATAATTGATTATTACCAGATAATCTACAAATGCCCGGAATGCGAGAAGAAGGACACGCCGAAGATGGTAAGCGCGCCGGTTCCTCAACCGGTACTGCAGCATTCCATGGT
>DDQB01000050.1:12008-13302 GCA_002342505.1 Acidaminococcaceae bacterium UBA2453 | reverse complement strand
ATGCCGCTGTACCGGCAGGAAGCTGAATGGGCGGAACTGGGATTAAAGCTATCCCGTGCAACGATGGCCAACTGGGTAATCTGTTTAGCAAGGGACTACCTGATGCCGCTGACGGAGCTGCTGCGGAAAAACCTGCTGGCACATCCTTCCATCCATGTGGATGAAACGCCGGTGCAGGTACTGAAGGAGCCGGGCCGCAAGGCAAAGACGAAGTCGTACATGTGGGTGTTCGCCAGCAGCAAGTATACAACGGACGCGCACCACATCCGGCTGTTCCGGTACAACGCCAGCCGGAAAGGNNCTGAAAGATTACCACGGCTACCTGCATACGGACGGCTACAAGGGATACAACCTGGTAAGCGGCGTGACCCACTGCTATTGCTGGGTACACCTGCGGCGGTTGTTCTTCCAGGCTTCCAAGTCTACGGTAGAAAGCGAAGACACGCTGGCAGCAGAAGCACTGAAAATGATCTAGGAGCTTTCCAACAAAGAGAAAGCCTTTGCGGATATGAGCACCGAAGAACGCAAGACCGCCCGGGAGAAAGAAGAAACGCCAATACTGGAAAAATTCTGGCAGTGGATCGATGTCAACCAAGGGAGATGTCTGCCCAAATCCCTGTTGGGCAAAGCGTTTATCTATGCCCAAAACCAAAAAGACGGATTGATGAATTACCTGCAGTACGGAAAACTGCGATATGACCAACAACGTAGCAGAGAACAGCATCCGGCCTTTTGTGGTTGGCCGAAAGAATTGGGAGTTCAGCACGGCCGTGCAAGGAGCGGAAGCCAGCGCCGCCGCATACAGCATAATAGAAACAGCAAAGGCCAATGGGCTCGATTGTCGGAAATACCTGACATACCTGTTTGAAAAATTATCCCAGCTGGATTTCCGCAGCAAACCGGATCTGTTTGAACGGTTCCTGCCATGGCAGCCGGAAATCCAGGAAAACTGCAAATAGAAATAACGAAACTTGCTACCGGACACAATATCCGGTAGTTTTTTTATGTTTACTGTTACAGACGGGTGATTATTTTACGCTTACCTTTCAATGCATCCTGGATATCTTCTGCGGTTTTCAATGTCGTACTTCTGCAGGAGCTGGCGGATAATGTTCCGCTTTCCGGAACTGGGGGAAAATTTACGGAGAGTTGGCCATAGTGTACGAAGGCCGGCTGCCGGAATAAAAAAGAAAAGCATGTTTCGAACCGGCTGGAGACCAGCCGGCTCTTGACATGCCAAAAATAATACGCTATATGTTAGATAGCCTATACCCGCATGGAATAGCGGGGTTGA
>DDQB01000050.1:0-11984 GCA_002342505.1 Acidaminococcaceae bacterium UBA2453 | reverse complement strand
ACAGAAATAGTTTCACACTCTCTCCACAATGTTACCGGATGCTGAATGTGTCGGAAGCATCAAAATGGTTTTGCATATTCTGGACGATCAGTATTGCTAATCCTACGCTTCCATTCTGGCCATTTATCAATATTTTTACGAACTTCTTTATAATCCTTTTCATTCATCCATTGCTCTTTTTCTGCATTTCCTTTACGTGGTGTCGCAACTCTAACAGTATTCTTATACATTTTATTTCGCTCCTTCTTTTATAGCATTTATTCCTTCATAAAATGTACTGTACTCTTTATTTTCATTATCCAAATATATAGTTATTGGCATAGGCGTACGTAAACCGGCCTTACTTTTATCCCAATTGACTATTTCCCCTTCATCATTTTTTCTTTTTCGTTTTTGCCAACGATGCGAATCCATTGAAAATAAATCTGCAAACCTACGCGGTCCAACACCACAAAATGGCAAAAATTTAACTTTTAGATTCTTATCTTGATCCTCTGTTGTTATTTGTTCATGATAAAATTCCAACGCTTTGCTTTTAGGATACGGCTCAATATAAAAAACTTTACTAACGCCAGCAGCAATAATATGTTTTGCACAATTATGACAAGGAAATGTTGTAACATACATGGTAGTTCCTTTGCTTGAAACCATGTTTCTTGCACACATGCACAACGCTTCCATCTCTGCATGCACAACCCGTCCATATTCCGTTAACGCAGCAATACCAGTTTTTTTCAAACGATCACGTAAATTTTCTAACAGCACTTCATCATCTTTAATCTGGCCTTTTTTATCGCAAACTTTCAATTCGCTTTTAAATTCTTCTATTATCCGTTCCATCAAACGACGTTGTTCTATTTTATTACTATCTTCCTTTAAAGTGTAGTCTCTCCCGCCTTCCTCATCAGAATAAGCCCCATTTTCATCTCTTTGTGGCCAGTAAAGACCCCCGCCAGGCTTTGCGCAATCATTAACACCTGTTGCAATGATTTCGCAATTTTTGGTCACAACTGCACCAATTTGACGCGATAAATCTGCAGAGCGCAAAGAATTTGCGTATGCCATAAACATAGCATACTCATCAAACGTTGGCGTCAAATAAGGATTCCCAAAAAGCAATTCTACCAAACGAGTAACATTATTCTTCATTTCGGCAAGATTATCTGTAATGCTTAAAAAATAATCTGCTTTTTGAAATGCATCCCTAGTATGTTGACCAAATGAAATATCACTATCTTCGTCACGTTTAATCAGTTCGTCAGCTTGTTCACATGAAAGTCCCTTATCATTTATTAAATGTTTCTTCCGATCGGACTCCGTACTTGTTACCCCGATAGCATAAAATCCGTCGCCATAAATTCTACGCAAACACATTACTTCATCTGGATGTTTTAACGACTTAACGATATATGCAACTTTTTCTCTAGGTTTGGCCCCATGCTCATCTTTTTCGCGTTTGGAATAAATCTGACTTGCAACACCACGCATTAATATGGAATTATCATTTGTTTTAAGACGCACATCATCTCCCAAATCCATATACATAAGAATTCTTTCATACTCATCATGTGATTCGGGTTTATTCAGAAACTGTTTTAATATATCTTTTGATACACTGATAACTTCTACCATATAGCCAAAATGCCTGAACTGATCACTAAAGCTACTTATAAGGCTATCAGTATCTGTACCAACAGTAGNNCAAACTATTTCACTACATTCATCATACTGATTCAAGGCATAAAGACCCCTTTTCTATATATAATTATATTCATGTTGCTATTATTGCGTCAAGAGTAAAATTCAATAGAATATGTTACTTTTAAGTTTTTTAGAACTTTAGTTCGTAATTAATTTTATCACACTTTCCCCAAAAAGTAAAGATGAAAGTAAGCGTAAGCTCTTAATAACATACTGTTTTCTTGAACCAAAATACAACAGCTAAAATGGAAAAATTTAAAAACTCTATTTTTTCTCCACACATCCATCTTTCGCAGCACCCACTGCTTCACCTCTTTATACTGTACCGTACGATGATAGGCCAACCAGTATCCCAATACAGAAATCCCTGTACAAATGAACAGGCGAAATGCAAGCACAACAAGATGACCCATTCTGGAGCTGGTAACCCATTCCGCTGCCATTGCACTCTCCTGTTCACAGGCACAGAAACACAGTCCAGTTAACACGACAGTCACCAGCAAATACCTTCCGTGATCCGCAAAAAATAGCCACAACTTGCCGTTCTTAAAATACTCGTCAAACAAAATCCTCGTCGCTGTCCACGAACATCAGGTAATCTGCAGACGCTTGGGCTATGCCGGTATTCCGGGCAGCAGAGAGCCCCCGGTTTTCTGGATGATGAATCACACGGAACCGGGAATCTTTTTCTGCATATTCTTCACAAATCTCACCGCACCGGTCTGGGGAAGCGTCATCCACAAGAAGGATCTCTATCTCTTTCAGACTCTGCCTGCACAAACTGTCCAGACAGCGCGCCAAAACATCTTCCACCTTATACACCGGAACGATAACACTGACAAGCGGTCTCATGCTAATTTCCTCACAAAACAATTTGTTTTTTGTATTTGATTTTATCACATTAAGAATAAAATTTAAATCTTCTGCTGTTTGCTTTTTAATAATAAAAAAATCACCGACTGCTTTTCTGTTATTTAACGCATAGTTAATAGCAGTACAGTCGGTGATTCTTTTTTTACTCTATTCTATTTTCCCGCATTTTCGCCCCGCAGGGCGGCGATGTTACAGCTCAGTTCCCCGATGACTTCCGTCAGGCTGGCCAGTTTGCTTTCCATGCGGACTAACAGGAACCAGCTCAGCACCACGGGGAAGCCGAAGTCTTTGATGAAGCGAAAGAGTTCAGAAGCGTCCATGTAGCGCCTCCGTTCCTCATTCTTCGATGGCGTCTAAAGTAGTGGTACGCAGCCGTCCGCCTACCGCTTCCACCAGATCGCCGCCGGTGCTGTTGAAGACGTTGTTGTCCACAATCACTTTCATGGCGGCGTCGATTTCCGCTTTGGTGATGCCAGGCTTCGGTTCCTCGATGTTCAGGGTTACCTTTTTGCCAACCGTGTTTTTAAAGATCAAATCCAGATCGGTATCAGAATTTTTCATTGTGTTTTCCTCCTGTAATTTAAGAATACTACATTGGTTTTCTAACTGCGCCGGATGGTTGTCCCTTCACAGCGCGCCGCGAATGTTTGAACATATACAGCGTTAGTCCAGAGGTTATCCCTCCCTGCACAGCATAAGCGATGAACACACAAGCAAAGCTTGTGGTTCCCTGCTTATTCCCCGCGACCGCTTCGACGGCATCCCGCTTGCGCGGTCGCCGTCTGTGCGTCGCGATGGGGCAAACCCTTCCGGGATAACCTCGTGGACTCAACGCTGCCTCACGTTGCAAAAGTGCAAAGGCCGTACGGATAAACCATTCCGGCGCTTTACAACAATAATTAAAGATTACTCTTCAATCAGAGATGCCCTCTCAACTACCGTCAGGCCCGTAATATCGTTGTCAAACAGCCCGCCCAGGGCTTTGCCTACGGCCAGCAGTTTCTCCGGTTCCACGTCAGGTTTAACGTTGGAATAGGAATAGCTTTTGGTCACCTGGTTGCCGTCCGCGTCCTGTCCGCGGGCGATGGAAATGGATAATGTACGTTTTACTACATTCATGGTTGCTGCCATTGAAATCACTCCTTGTCTTTTTTTCGCTAATTAATATAATTACTCGTCTTTCTCTTTCGTGTCCAGATAGTACTGGGCTTTGGCACGCAGCAGCATGCCGCCGGGGTACAGTTCCCCCTGCAGGGTGGCGGGTTCCGGCAAAAACCACAGATCCCACCGCATGTCCGGGTCCCCGTCGCCGGGGCCGTAGCCGTCGATGAAAGCGATCTCGCAATGGGTCATCACCGTGTCTTCGTCAAGGGGAAGCCACAGCTCATGGCATAACAGCGCCACGATCTTCGCCAGCGCATCGATCTGCTTTTGGGTGGGCGGCTCCTCGCCGTAGTCGATGGCGGCACAGTCCGGTCTCACCAAGCGGTCGCTTTCGTAGGCCACATCCACCAGGCTGGCGTCCCGTCCGGCGGGAGTCCAGCAGTGGGCGTCGTACCCGCAGAGCAGCGCGATGCCGATGGCCCCGCTGTTGCGCTGGTAGGTGTGGGGCTTATAGCTTAAAAAGCTTTTGCAGTTCATGTACACCGTACCGTCCCGGTCGATACACAAATGGTAGGCCGTTTCGTTCACGCCGTAATGGCCGCCGGTCCAGTGGAGAAAGATCCGGTGGATGCCGCCTCTTGCTTCCCGGGCCATGTCCCGGATCATCTCTTCCGTAACAACATCACATACGTTCATCTGTCTCACCTCCTTCATTTTGGATTCGTAGTATTTTGCCCTACACTTATATTCTCCGGAAGGGGGGTCGAAATATGAGATGGAAAATGAAAAAAATTTAAAAAAAATAAAAAAAGCGCCTTGCGTAAAAAACGCAAAGCGTTGTGGTATGCTTTTCAAACGCGGTTCCGGTTCAAACGGCATCCGTTGGCGAATGATGTATGGCTCCTTATTCCGGAGCGTTTGTTCTATAATACTTGTTAATAAAAGCTTCCAGTATCGGCTGGCATTTCGGGCACAGGTGAGTGTTCTGCAAAATCATCAGCTGGAATTTCCGGGCGCTTTCCCGGTTGATCGTATGATCCGCTCCGATAATATCCGGAGGAATCTTTAACAGGTCGCAAAGGGCGCTCCAGTGTTTCACAGACGGTTTAGCGTCTCCTTTTTCCCAACTGCATACGGAGTTGGAGGAAACGGTCAGCCTGTCGGCCAGCTCCGCCTGGGTCATGCCGGCAATCTCGCGGGCTGTCCGGATGATCTGCCCCCGTTGCGCATTTTCTTTAGCAAGCTTCTCTTGCATTTCGTGAATCACCTCTTTGTAGTAATTAACATCCGCACGTTTTTACCAGAACGATTTGAAAAAGTAGGTACAAATGCAATTGTACTCCCATTTGTTATACATGTCAACCGTTACCGATAAATTATGAATTAAAGATTAATTTATGCAGCCAAAAAAAAAGACGGTCGCAACCTCTTCCTGTCGGAAACAAAAATTTTAAAAAAAATTTTTATTTCCCCTATTTCAACTGCCCGTGCGATTAATCTATCGTCTTTTTCTGGAAATCCAAGTCTGTTACAAGTTTAATTAAAGTTTTATCCAAGTTTATTCCAAGTTTTATACAAGTTTTCTAAAACCTGCTTAAAACCTGCGATACGTTGACATAGATGGTATTCTTTGCTATTATTAAAAAGTCGTCGGTTTTGCGATTTAGTATAATATTGCTAAGGAGGATCCCTACATTGAAAATTGTATTGCAAACGGTTCACTGCGCGGTAAAATCCCATCCGTCCTACCCGGACAGGCTGACATCCCTGACAGAAGAAACTGACCTGCAGCACATCCGCGCCGCCGACTGGCTGCCCCTGCTGAAACGGGCCCGGCAGGGAGACGGCATGGCCCTTAACCTGTTGTGCCGCCTGTCCCAACCGCTGGTGGACAGCATCAGCGGCAAAAGATACTTTACCGCGGTGTTGGGCCGGGAAGAAGCCCACAGTATCGCAACCCTGTCCATGATCCATTATTTTTCCTGCGAACCCCTGCCAAAAGACGGCAGGGAAATCCCACGGCAACTGAGTCAAATGATGCGATGCGACCTGCTGAACCAGGCCCAGTGGAAAGAAACGCGGTTTCGCCGGGAAAGGCGGCTGGAACCGGCAAGCGAAGAAAATACTGCGATAGCGGAACCGTCCGCCGACAGCCGTGACGAGCCGGAAAACCGGATGCTGCAGGAAGAATGGAACAAACATATACAGGATTGCCTGCAGCTTCTGGGAGAAAAAGAGCAGCAGGTGATCCGCGATTTCTTTTTCCGGAACCTGAGCGTCCCGGAAATTGCGCAGGAACTGCATTGCAGCCTGAACAGCGTAAGTTCTGCCAAAAAGACTGCCATTCGCAAACTGCGTAAAATCTTTACAGAAAACGGCATCGGAAAAGCGAGCGGCGATACCCATCTGCCCGCAAAACAAGGAAGGTGACCATGATGCAATTAGTAATTGTCCTTACCGAAGAAAACGGGGCTATGAAAATTAAATTGAAGACGCCGGACGAGAAAACCATCGACGTGAAGCCGGTTAAAACAGACATTGCGCCGGAAAATCCGCAAACCATGAACGGGCAAACGGTAACAAACGGTAGTACCGAACCGGGCGTAACAACTGAAACCGTTTTGCCGACGGAAACAGAAAAAGCCGCCCTTCCAGCGGCTACAGCCACCGAAAATACAGAAGCAAAAACAATAGCCGAAAACGAAGTCAATCGCTTTACAGAAAAAATCGCGTCCCTGAACCGGGAATACGAGCGACTGCGCAAAGCCGTGTGGCGGATGCGGAAGAGACTGGCAGAGATGCTTCAAGCTGTAGAGCAAAACGTAGCGTCATCCAACACCGGTGATCCGGATGCGGTTCCGACAAACGCCAATGTCGCCTCTGCCAATTCCATCCCCGCTGCTGTCAATGATTGTCCCAAAAACATTCCGGCGCAATGTACATCTGCCCCATCCACGGTCCCTGATGTCCCCAGCAATGTCCCCATTGTCCCAACAGTTGTCCCCGTTGTCCCTGATGTCCCTGACGGTGTCCCCGGGGACGTTGGGACAGAAGAGAAAAGAAAGAATCAAAGAAAAGAAGAAGAGAATAAGAATAAAAATAATTCTTTTAATTCTGTTCCTTTTGTTCCTTCTGTTTCTTCTTCCGCTTATGCAGATACTGTACAGGACAAAGCGGACGATAATGGATCAAGGCAAAACGGAGAAAACAGTCAAGATTATATTCCCTTTGTCCTTCCAAAAAACAACCAGCTCATTCCTGCCGCGCAATTACCGGCTGCTTTCCGGAACGTTGTAAACGAATGGAACCGGTTGCCCCTGCGGGTAAAATTAAAAGGCCTGTTCCCCGCTGCGGCGAAACAGGTGCAGCTTCTGCTGAACCAGTTCGGGGCGGACGCCGTACAAAAAGCCATCCGCATGGTTGGCGAATGTCCCTTCCTGTTGGGAACAGGAGAGCACAGTCACGGCTGGGTGATTTCTTTCAGCTGGCTGCTGAAGGCCCAGAATATGGAAAAAGTCCTGGATGGTCGCTACCGGGAACGGGCAGAAGCGGAAAACTATCCGGAATATATCCCGTGGGACGAAGAGGAAAGCGCCGGGTTCGCTCCTCGCACTGGAACTGCTAACGAAAATTTCAGCGGCGCAACCTTCCGCAACGGTGTGACCGGTCGCGCCGCCACAACTTTCCCTGACGTCAAATCCGATGAAAAAATGCATACCGAACTTTCAACGCCCGGCGTCACCTATCTGGATCCGGACTACATGAACAAAGGCATTGCTGTTCTAAGCGACGAGAGCCGCCGCCGTCTGGAAAACGCAGCCCGCCTGCTGGGCCTGACCAGGGAGGCGGTCGCATGAACGTAGAAGAACTGGTGAAACGGGAATACCGCCGCATGGCTCTGGGGACAGACCGCCTGTGCGACTGTGACTTTGCCCACGACAACGGGGAGAACCCGATTCTGACGGACATCTGCCAGCACTATGTAACCAACTTCAAAGAAATGAAAGCAAAGGGCATGGGGCTGATGCTTTTCGGCGGCACCGGCGCGGGCAAGACCTACGCTGCAGCGGAGATCGTCATCGCCCTGACAGACGCAGGCTACCACTGTATGTACACCAGCCTGCTGAAGATCTACACCCGCCTGAGCACCCTGTACGGGGAAGGGCGGCAGGCGTATCTGGACAAAATCTGCAGCCAGGACCTGCTGGTCCTGGACGAATACGGCAGCGAGGGAGAGAACAACAACCAGACGGCGCTGTACATCATCAACGCCTGCTATGAGAAAAACATTCCGCTGATCGTCACGTCCCACTACCACAAAGAGAGCCTGGCAAATACCCGCAACCCCCAGCGGCTGACGGCGTTAAGCCGCCTGTGGGAGCGGTGCGCCTGCGTGCAGGTGCATGTGCCCCAGAGCCGCCGCTATATGGTGCGCGAGCAGTTGGATCGGACGGAGAAGCTGCTGCGGGGACCGGGACCGTATTATGAGGAGCCGGAACGGTTTACGGAGCCCTGCGAGGAGTACAGGAAGCCGAAGCAGATGAAGTTGATAAAATAGACGCGTAGAGGGACCCCCTCCCTCCCCCGCAGCGCATCGCCGACGCGCCGCAGGTTTGCGGCTTGTCGCGACACGCTTCGATGGGGCAAACCCTTCCGGGGGTTCCTCTACGCTCAACATTATAAACATTATAAAACTTTGATAATGTCACTGTAAAACAAGGAGATTGATTGTCATGCAAGATCGTATTCCGCCGCAGAATATTGAAGCGGAACAAAGTGTGATCAGCGCGATGCTGATTGATAATAAAACCATTGAAAAGGTTTCGCAGTTGCTGAAGCCGGCGGATTTTTACCGTCCGTCCCATCAGATTATTTACCAGGCAATATTGCATCTGCACGCTAAGAATGAGCCGGTGGATCTGGTGACGATGACGGAAGAATTAAAGAATGAAGATAAATTGGACGCAGCGGGCGGTATTTCCTACCTGACGCTGCTGGCCAATGTAGTTCCTACCTCCGCCAATGCGCTGTATCATGCCCGCATTGTAGAAAACAACGCTATCAAGCGGCAGCTGGCGGACAGCGGCGCCGCGATCGCTGCCCTCAGCTATCAGGACGAGGACGAAGTACAGAGCCTGCTGGATAAGGCCGAACAGACGCTGCTATCCCTTTCCCAGCGGAAAAGCCGGTCTGCTTTTGTGCCCATCCATGACGCGATCAGCACGACTATGGATCACCTGGGCGAACTGATCACCAGCCACCGGACCATCACCGGCCTGCCTACGGGCTTTGCCGACCTGGACGCCCTCACCGGCGGGCTGCACCCTTCGGATTTTATTATTTTGGCCGCCCGTCCTTCCATGGGGAAAACGGCGTTGGCCTTAAACATTGCCCAGAATGTGGCCCTGCGAGGCGCAAAGGAAGGCGAAGCTCCAAAACGGGTCGCCTACTTCAGTCTGGAGATGAGCGGGGAACAACTGGCCCAGCGGATGATCTGCGCCGAAGCGGACGCGGACATCCGGCTGCTGCGCAGCGGCGAAACCGACAACGATACCCCCATAAATGAAAACAGCCTGCTGGACAGGCTGTGGGAAGCTTCCGCCCGGCTGGCGGAAGCCGATATCCAGATCGACGCCACCCCCGGCCTTTCCGTCATGGACGTGCGCAGCCGGGCGCGGCAGTTAAAAGCGGCCGTCGGGTTAGATCTAATTGTCATCGACTACCTGCAGCTGATGCAGGGACGACGACACGGCTCCGATAACCGCCAGCACGAAGTGACGGAGATCAGCCGGGGACTGAAAGCCCTGGCCCGGGAACTGGACGTGCCGGTGCTGGCCCTCTCCCAGTTGAGCCGCAGTGTGGAACTGCGCCAGAGTAAGCAGCCCATGCTCAGCGACCTGCGGGAAAGCGGATCCCTGGAACAGGACGCGGACATCGTCATGTTCCTGTACCGGGAAGACTATTACAAAGGCGCGGACGCCACCCCCAGCCACATTACGGACTTGATCGTAAGCAAACACCGCAACGGGCCTACGGGGAAAGTGACGCTGTTCTTTAAAGACGATTGCACGAAGTTTATCAGTTTAAGCAGAAAAGGAGCGATGTAAAAATGAAAACTGAAATGAAATTGGTAAACCAGAAATTAAACCTGCGGCAGATCAACAAACTGATCCAATCCCTGCCCCACAAGACTATCGCCGCGGAAGAAGAACTGGACCTGATTGCCGCCTACCGGGTTATGAACGGGCCCGGCAGACAGGCCCTGCTGAAAGTGGCGTTGGACTTTGCCCGGACGCCGGCCATGAGGAACAAATGGGTGAGGGGGATATGAGAAACAGAAATCTTAAAGTGCTATCATTAAAATACCGTCATTCAATAATAGCTTGTCAAGTAAAGTGTGTAAAATTATACTTGGACAAACGCCCCGGCAGCGACAATCAATTACAATTTTTATTGAACTTCTTTTGTACTGTTATCTCTTTTTTCATTTAAATAATTTACCAACCTATAAAATTTTGCATAGGTATAATCTGTTAAGTTAATAGCCCCTTCACCACTTAACTTGTTTATCCACTGAGGATAGGAGACAATTTCAAAATTTTTACCATTCACTAAGGTTTCTTTTCTATACAAACCATATTTCAGTCTGTCATTTTCGTCAAAATAAAAACGTAAACTCTCTAAACGAAACGAAATTTCTTCTGGCGTCATATCTTCCATTTTTCCTGTAGGAAAATAATCATCGCTAAGCTTTTGGGAAATGATATCCGCCATATTGCTGATAAGCGACCTTTTTTGAACTACATTAGCAATGCTTTTGCAGAATTCTTTCATATCTGCTATCGGTTCAACGCCATACTGTGCCGCTAATATATAAATATCCTTCACATCTAAATTCTTTAAGTCCGGCATGTCCCTGTCAATTTGTTGTAACAGCTGTAAGTAGCTTCTGTAAATTTCTTGATTGCTGTCCCATTTATCAGTCAAAAGAATATACACTTGGAACGTGTTAAACAAATCAATATAGCACCAAAGCTGATTGTTTTCATTAAATAGGATTAAATTGTGATACAATAGCATCGGGGTATTCAACTCAATATATTTATCCAGTGGGTTTAACGCTATAAACGGGATGACCTGAAATTTGAACTTTACATCTATAACTTTGTCATTTTGCGTTTTTATCGCAATTTTATCTTTCAATAAATCAATGCTGACGCTATGTTGTAAAGCAAAATTGAAAGCCATTTTTGACAATCCGTTTTTATACGAATCATTATCCAAATCGAAACAGGAAGCCAAAATAGTCCAATCAGCTTTAGATGCATCGCATTTATGTACCTGACTAAATTTTTTAGAAGATACTACTTGCCCTTCTTTTATAACGACATCGTAAACTTGTTGATCATTTGATGACTGAGCAAATCCTTTATAAGACGGATTTGATTTTGTATTATGGGTTTTAACAAAGTTTCGTATTTTGCTGGTCATAGGTGCGAATATCTTCGTGAAGGGAGCATCAATACTTTTGCTGAGACATGCATTACACTCCGGGCAACAAATATCTTCTGAAACACATAAACCGCCGATTGCGTTTTGAATGATGTGTTCTTTACTTTTAGTTTCAATAACTTTTCCGCAATAAACACAATGTTTCTTATTTTCCATGTCAATTGAACTCCTTGTCGATTTTTTTATAAATTTCTTTTTTCGTATGCATGAATTACCGAAGAGAGGTCATTTCATCGATAAGATAATGAATGAAGCAACGGTAATTGAATATTCCGACATTCGTGTCCACGTAGTCCGGCATTAGGCAACCGCCATTCCGGAAGAACGGAAGCCGTTGTTCCGGTAGTGGAAACCGTAAATTAATCCGTCAAAGCAGTTTTTCCAATGCTCTATCGTAATACATTTCAAGCACCTTGGCTTGTTTTCTTATATCAAATTTATCTAAAACAGCACTTTCTCTTTTACCTTTCTGATTTGCTAATTCGCAAATAAGCTTTGCCCACTCGGAAGGAGCTTCGCACAAAGATTTCCAATAAAAATTTTCTGTTTGGCACGCTTCGACGGTAACTGCATCCGAAACAACACACGGCAGACTGGCGGCTTGCGCCTCTACTAGCACTACTGGCAATCCTTCATATCTGGAAGGGAGGACAAAAACATCCATAGCCTGGTAAATTCTGTTGACATCATTTCTCGCACCTGTAAAGATTACCTTATCTTCCTCCCCATAGACTTTTACCAAATTGCGGATGCGATCCATGTCAGGTCCTATCCCAACCAGCAGCAGCTTTGCA
>DDQB01000009.1 GCA_002342505.1 Acidaminococcaceae bacterium UBA2453 | reverse complement strand
TTGGTCAGGTAAATATGTTTGGCATATTTACGGGCGCCGGCGGAAACCTGAAGAATCAGGGGAGCCTTTTCTTCGATGGCGGCTTCCACGATGCCCTGGATGATCTCCATGTTGTTGACGTTGAATGCGCCAACCGCATAGTGTCCTTCGTAGGCTTTCTTAAACATTTCTTTTGAATCAACTAATGGCATAAAATAAAACCTCCTTGTAAATTATAATACGTATCGCGAAAATTACTTCTATGCTAATATTATAGCACATATTGAAAAATATGGTACATACTGTTCCTCAGTTTTACGACAGATCATACAGAAAGAAGATCACAGCAATTTATATTGACATGCAAATTGCAAATCGTCGGGTAATGCGGAAGTAATCTCAAGACAGGTTTGGGTCCACGGGTGCAGGAAAGCGATTTTGTATGCGTGCAGCCCGTGGCGTAAAGGCGGGCCGGGAATTTTTCCGTACAGGTTATCGTGCCATAGCGGGCATCCGATACTGGCAAAGTGGACGCGGATCTGGTGCGTGCGTCCGGTATACAGACGGCAGCGGACAAGGGAAACAGTTTCAACTGTTGAATCCGCCGGATTTTGTTGCAGAAGAGATAGGGACAGAGCCGTTGCGTCTGGAAACGTTTCTGTTGCGCCGATTGCTCTTTTGCATTTGCAGGCAGCCGATGCAAGGATCCAGTATTCGGTTTTGCAGGGTTTTCCCTCCGGGTTTACTTCCCGCTCGATAATGCTGCCCGGTTTACGTGCGATCGGTGCTTCGATGATCCCATGTGCTGCAGGTAATGTTCCGGTAACCAGGGCCAGATATTCTTTCTGCATGCCTTGTTTTATCAATGCTCCCTGAATTTCCGGGAGCTTGGCAAATACGACAAGACCGGATGTTTGACGGTCCAAACGGGAGACGGGATGCAGGGACAAGGGCCAGCCCCGCTTTTCATAATATTGGCTTATCAGATATGAAAGGGAATTCGTATCTTCTTGTGTAGTCGGATGGACCAGAAGCCCCGGAGGCTTGTTGACGACAAGAAGGGCTTCATCTTCGTAACGGATATCAAGCATGATAAGTTTTAGCCTCAATTCATAATAGTTTCATTGACGTTATTAGTAAGTCGTGCTATTATGTAATCGTATTTATTTCCGTATATATCATATTCATCGCCATATACCCGAAAGTTTGTGCAACGGCAAACGTTCAGACGCGATATGCAGACAACTTGCTGCGCCAGATTTTAAATCGGCCTTTCTTTCGTTATTGGTATAGTTAGCGTATTTATCAGGTGTACTGCTATATTTATTATAAATAATTATGGGCGGATAGTAAATGGGGCAGACCGCAGGAAGAATCATTTTATAAAAGGAAGTGTTGACACATTATGAAACGGATTGTATTTTTGTTTGTATTTCTGGTTTTGCTGAGTATAGCCGCTGTTGGATGTAAACCGGATAACGCCGCCACCAATGCGGGAACGAAACCGCCATCGTCGTCTTCAAAAAACTTTCTGGAAATGACGGATGCAGCCAAGCGGCATGTCGTTATAGAAAAAAAGCCGGAACGCGTCGTCATTATGGCTTCTTCTATTTTAAATTATGCCGCTGTGGTCAATGGTAAGATTGTAGGACGTCCTTCTGAGAAAATCGCAGAGATCCCGGATATGTATCATAACATAGAAGAAGTTGGGCATGTGTTTAATATAAACATGGAGAAAGTCGTAGGGCTGAAACCGGACCTGGTGCTCATGAACGCGCAGCAGAACAATAAGTTCAGCAAAATGCTGGAAAGCAACCATATTCCGTTTATTGTGCTGCAGCCAAAGACTTATGAAGAAATTAAGCAGGCTATGGTTACAGTGGGGAAGGTTTATGGAAATGAAGCAGTTGCTGTAAAAAAGAACAAAGAGATGGATGACGAAATTGCCCGTATCATTTCCAAATTGCCGGAAAAACGCGGGAAGAAAATTGTAATTCTTCATGCTACGCCTTCCACTGTTACAGTAGAACTGGAAAACAGTATTGCCGGAGGCATTGCGAAAATGCTGGGATTTGTCAATATTGCTTCCGGATCCACGCCGATACAGGGCAAGCCGGAGAGGACGCCTTACAGTATGGAAGTTCTGGTGGAAAAAAATCCGGATATCATTTTTATCACTTCCATGGGAGCTAAAGATAAAATTGAAAAGCGTCTTCAGTCGGATGTACAGGGAAATCCTGCATATGCGGCGTTAACTGCTGTAAAGAATCATAAAATTTATGTATTGCCAGAAGAAATGTTCCTGCTGACGCCGGGTCTGCGTTATCCGGAAGCGGTACAGCTGATGGCAAAAGATGTATTTCCGGAAAGTTTTAAATAAACAGCATTTCCTTAAGCTTATTTCATAACGTATAAGCTGCTTATTATAGTAGTGGAGGACTTAGCATGGCAGTGAATTTGCCTGACGCTTCAGAAAAAGTTGAACGTTGCGGGATGGAACGCAGCGTATGGCGCGTCGTAATGTTGTTGCTGTTTGCGGCAATGGCTGTGACCGGGTGTTTCTTATCTATTGCGTTGGGAGCCGCGGACATTTCTCTTTCACAGGTTGTGGAGATTCTGTTGCATCCGCAGGCGGCTCCGCAGGATCAGATTATCTGGAACATACGGCTGCCGCGGACGATCGTGGGGGCTCTTGTGGGATTGAACCTGGCGCTTTCCGGTGCTATATTGCAGGCTGTAATGCGGAATCCGCTGGCAGACCCGCATATTATCGGTATTTCTTCCGGCGCCGGTATCGCTGGCATAACCGTGATGATTCTGTTCCCTGCATTGGAGTATCTTATCACTCCGGTGGCCTTTGTCGGCGCTATGCTGGCTGCTGTGGCGATTTACATGCTGGCATGGAAGAACGGGATAAAACCGGTGCGTATCATTTTGGCCGGCGTGGCGGTCAGCGCATTTTTAAGCGCCGGTATCTCAGGTCTGCTGGTCTTTTACAGCGACCGCGTCAATGGGGCGCTGATGTGGATGGTAGGCGGTCTGGCAGCGCGCAGTTGGCCTCATGTTTCTATTATTGTTCCTTATGCAATGATCGGATTGGTGCTGGCAATAGCCAGTTCCCACTATTTAAATATCCTGCAGCTTGGGGACGATATGGCAAAAGGCCTGGGGGTAAACGTAGAAGTGACGCGCATCGTCCTGACTGCCATCGCAGCCTTACTGGCAGCCAGCGCGGTCAGCGTGGTAGGGCTTCTGGGGTTTGTCGGGCTGGTGATCCCGCATGTATCCCGCCTCATCCTTGGTTCGGATTACCGTTTCCTGATTCCGGGGGCAGCTCTGTTAGGTATCGCCATCGTAACATTAAGCGATACATTTGCACGCGTTGCTTTTGCTCCGGTGGAGCTTCCTGTGGGAATTATCATGGCGTTCATTGGCGCGCCTTTCTTTCTGTTTCTGCTGAGGAGGGAGCTGTAATGGAGAACATGATCGAAGTACGGGATCTGAAAGTGACGCTGGCGGAAAAAACGATTGTACAGCACATGGATCTGGATATTCCCAAGGGACGCATCACGGCAATCATCGGTCCCAACGGCTGCGGTAAAAGCACAACGTTAAAAGCCGTCTGCCGTATCAACCCGGTTTCTGACGGCCGGATTTTGCTCTTGGGAAAGAATATATGGGATTACAGTTATAAAGAATTTGCAAGGAAACTGGCCATACTGACACAGTCTCCCCAGGCGCCCGCCGACCTGACGGTCAGGGACCTTGTTTCTATGGGCCGGTTCCCTTATCGCAGTTTTTTCGGAAAGGCTACGAAAGAAGATCAGGATTGCATTGACTGGGCGTTGGAAGAAACAAGTCTTGTCAGTTACCAGCACCGCATCCTCCAAACCTTATCCGGCGGTGAACGGCAGCGGGCATGGATTGCCATGGCCCTTGCCCAGAAACCGCAGGTCCTGTTGCTGGATGAACCGACGACCTATCTGGACATCTGTCATCAGTTAGAAGTGATGAAGTTGTTGGAACGGTTGAATCAGGAATTGGGGCTGACGGTGGCCCTGGTGCTTCACGATCTGAATCAGGCAGTCCAGTTTGCGCATCATGTAGTGGTGATGAAAAAAGGATCTCTGGTTACCAGCGGCAATCCGGCTGATGTGATTACAGTGGATTTGTTGAAAGAAGTGTTTCGTGTAAAAGCCGAAGATGTATTTACGTCTGCCGGAGTTAGGACGCTGGTACCGATGGATTTGTATGAAAAGTAATTATTTGATTGACATTTTATAAAAATAATTGTATTATAAAAATGCAAATAAAATAGTAACAATTACTAATAAACTGCTGTTTTTAAAACGGCTTGTACTTAAAAGCAATGGAGTCAAAAATTTCTCGGATATTTCCAGCGCTTTTTCTCTCACAGGTACATGCTTCCACTCTCACAATAGGAATTTGTTTTGAGCATGCATTGTTATTATGCTAAGGAGGTTATGTATGATGACTGGTATTCAGCCGATTTCGATGAAAGATGTGAGCGAAAAAGTTGCGTTGTTCCGGCAGGGACGTCTGGAAGAAGATGCCCAGTTTGTGGAAAATCCGAAACTGACTTCAGAGGAATTTGTCCCGCTGGAAGACCGGATGGCAAAGGAAAAACCGGAAATTGCAGCATGTCTTGCCTCGTTAAAAGCAAAAGTAGGCGGTGAAATCTTTGCGAAACGGTTCAGTACTTTACAGAATATCAACCGCTCCGGCAAGAATTTGCTGATTGTATCCGGCAGTGAAAGATTGCGCACATTGTTATTAAAGGAAAACCTGAAAGATATTATGGAGGCGTTTTCTGTTGATAATGTACGGATTGTTGGCGGGGCCGGTTTTGGCGGTGTAGATGCATTTTGATCTTAAAAAATCCCGGTTCTGTCTGCTATGATTAGACAGACCGGGCTTTATTATTGCGGAGATGAAATTGTGAAACAGTTGTTTAATTATTGTACGGTCCCGGGATATGAGGAAGCCATCCGGCGTACGGGAAAGACGTTGGACGAATATCTGGCTATGCTGGGACTGGACGGAATTGAACTTTTAGTTTATAGAAGCGAACCGTATATGCGGTCTTTTGAAAAAGAAACAGTTGGCGCCCATCTGCGTTCCTGGTACTGCTGGTACGATTTATGGAAAAATAACAAAGAACGTTTATACCAGATTTTCAAAACGGAAGACGCTATGCGGGATTATTACGGCGGAACGCAGAAACGTGCCTGGCTGTTGCAGATCAGGCGGAATATCCAGGCCGCATTGATTGAAAAGCCGGAGTATCTTGTTTACCGGGTAGAAGAGGTTACGCCGGCGGAACAATATTCATGGGTGTTTGAGCACACGGACGCGGAAGTCATGAAAATGGCGGCAAGGGTATTTAATCGCGTGCATCAGGAAGTGCCGCTGGAGACGATGGTGTTGTTTGAAAACTCTTGGTGGCCGGGACTTCGTTTGTTGCAGCCGAAACAGGTTGAAACGTTCCTGGAAAGTATCAAACTGGAAAATATCGGGTTAATGCTTGATACGGGTCACCTGCTGAATACAAATCCGGATCTGAAGAGTGAGAGGGAAGGCATTGATTATATCTGCCAGGTTCTTAAAAATCTGGGCGAACTGCGAAAATATATCAAAGGAGTGCATCTCAGCTGTTCTCTGTCCGGGGAATATCAGCGACAGTCTCCCCAGATGATCCCTTCCCTGGAAAATGACGCAAGACTGCTCAGCCACGTCTGCAATATCGATCAGCATCTTCCGTTTACGGATCCGGCTATTGAGAAGATATTTGAACTGATCTCTCCGGATTATCTGGTTCATGTATTGTATTACGACGACTTTAACCAGATGGCTGTACAGTTGCAAAAGCAGAAACAGCTGATAAAAATATAGCGGATAAAAATCTAATTTATAAAAAGGAAATTTCGCCAGAGGAACGGTTACAGGATTCATTGCTTTCTGTAACCGTGTAACGCTTTGGCGTTTTTTCTCTTAATAGGATATTGCGCCTCTTAAGGCCGGGCGTTCTAATCAGCGTTTCCTTGATTTCCTGTTGTACACGGTGAGGGAAAAAAGCAAATAAAAATCATATAAATGAGTAGTAAATCATTGTAACATAGCTGTAACTGTGATATAATTCATTAGTAATACTTACAATCAAATACATTCGGGTCCTTTGATTTTTACAGGTAAATGGTAAGACGGCGCAATTCCGTCACGATCCCGTCGCTGTGAACAGGCGGAAGATACTGTTTTCCGCCAGCAGTCAGCAACCAGCCCGAATCAGAAGTACCGTGATCCACGAGAGATGGAAAAGGCGTAACGCAAAGGCGCAGGATTTCTGTACATGATGCTGCGTCCTTGGCTTATTATGAAGATTTCTGCCAGTGGAAGCGGAAGTCTTTTTTGTTGTCTATTGATAAAAGAAGGTGTGAAAATACCGATGGAAGAAGAAATCGTAGTTTCACAGGGAAAGCTGATGCGTCGCGGTTACACGACGGGCAGTTGCGCTGCGGCGGCGTCCAAGGCTGCGGCGGTCATGCTTCTTTCCGGTGAAGAAACGGATACGATCCGTCTGGATACTCCCAAAGGCATTACATTAACGCTTGATGTTCTGGAAATTTTAAGAGGGCCGGGTTATGTGCGCTGCGCGATTCGCAAGGACAGCGGAGACGATCCGGATGATACTAATGGTACGCTGGTTTATGCGACAGTATCCGAACCGGGCGCGTCGGTTCCGGAGGAAGAGATAGCCATGCAGCCGAAGACTCCTTCGGTAGAACAGCTGGATGATATGGTTGAGATCTGGGGCGGAATCGGCGTAGGAAAAGTGACCAAGCCCGGCTTGTCCTGCCGTGTGGGCGGGCCGGCCATCAATCCTGTTCCCCGGCGTATGATTACGCAGGAAGTTTTGGCTGCAATCCGGCGTTTTGATTATAAACACCCCTTGCGGGTCGTAATCTCGATTCCGGAAGGGGTTGCGATTGCTCCTAAAACGTTTAATCCGAGGCTTGGCATTGTTGGCGGGATCTCCGTGCTGGGAACCAGCGGCATCGTGGAACCCATGAGCGACCGGGCCCTGATTGAAACTATGTATACAGAGATTGATTCCCGGAAAGCAAACGGTTATAATAACTTGTTAGTCTTTTTCGGAAATTATGGCGCGGATTTTACCCGTGATGAAATGAAGATTGATATAAGCCGCGCCGTAACCTGCAGTAATTTTGTTGGGGAACTGCTGGATTATGCGGTGCTGAAGGGATTTGAAAGCATTCTGATCATCGGGCATTCCGGCAAGTTGATCAAACTGGCCCAGGGGGTTATGAACACCCATTCCAAGTACGCGGACTGCCGTTCCGAATTTCTTGCGCTGCAGGCGATCTTTCACGGCGCCAGTACCGAAGTCGGCAGAGAGATTTATCAATCGCTGACCACTGATGAGATGACTAAAATCCTGAAACGGGAAGGGCTCTTTGAAGCGGTAATGGAAGAAGCGGCGAAAAAGATAGATTTTTATATGCAGAAACGGGTTCATGGCAAACTGAAAACCGGCGCAATTTTGTTTTCCAATGTGTACGGGATCCTCGGCAAAACATCCGGCGCGGACGAACTGCTGAAACTGCACCGGATAGGGGTAAATGACCGATAGAGACTAACCCCTTCTGATAAAGCAGATAAAAATTTAAATTATAAATCATCAAGAACGAAAAAGCAGACAAAGGAGAAAAGTATGAAAGGTAAACTGTACAGTGTAGGCGTTGGCCCGGGGGATCCGGAGCTGATGACGCTGAAAGCGGTGCGTCTGATCAAAGAATGCGATGTACTGGCGATACCGCAGGGCGACAGCGATGTGCTGGTCGCTAAGAATATTGTGGAAGGCATTGTGGATCTGAGCGAAAAAGAACAGCTTCTTGTCTATATGCCCATGGTCAAGGATCACGACATCATTTCCAAAGCGCATCAAAAAGGCGCGGATGATATTATCCGGTATCTGGATCAGGGCAAAAATGTCGTGTTCATTACACTGGGATGTCCTACCGTATACGCAACCTGCATCTATGTGCACAAGCTGGTGCTGAAAGCGGGTTATGAAGCTTCTCTGGTTCCCGGAGTAACCAGCTTCTGCGCGGTGGCTGCAAAATTAAATGTGTCCCTGTGCGAGAAAGCGGAACCGCTTATCGTTTTGCCGGGCAGTTATAAAGAGTCCAGCCGCTTCCTGGATATGCCGGGCAATAAGATCCTGATGAAATCTGCCAGCGAGATTGGCAGGGTACGGGATGAACTGACCGGGCGCGGACTGCTGAAACATGCGCAGATGATTGAAAACTGCGGGCTTCCCGGAGAAAAGGTATATAAGGATTTAAGCAAAGTTGACGATAAAAGCAGTTATTTTTCAGTGATTTTAGTGAAAGAAAAGGAGTTTGAACAGCAATGATCTATTTTATAGGCGCGGGCCCGGGAGCAGCGGATTTAATTACGGTTCGCGGAAAAGAACTGCTGGAAAAAGCGGACCTGATTATTTATGCCGGCTCTCTTGTCAATCCGGCGTTGCTTGAATATGCTAAACCGGAATGCACAATCATGAACAGTGCTGTGATGACGCTGGAAGAAGTGATTGCGGCTATGGTTCCCGCAGCCCAGGAAGGCAAACTTGTCGTTCGCCTGCATACCGGGGATCCCAGCGTATATGGGGCGCATCGGGAGCAGATGGATCTGCTGAAGAGTTATAATCTGGACTTTGAAGTGGTTCCGGGGGTCAGCTCGTTCTGCGCGGCGGCAGCGGCCCTGAAAGCAGAATATACCCTGCCGGAAGTCAGCCAGTCTGTCATTATTACCCGTATGGAAGGGCGGACCGGCGTACCGGCCAAACAGAAGATCAAGGATTACGCGAAACATCACGCGACCATGGTCATCTTCCTCAGCGCCGGCATGCTGGAGAAACTGCAGAAGGAACTGATCAGCGGCGGCTACGGCGAAGACGAACCGGCGGCCATTGTGTATAAAGCATCCTGGCCGGATGAAAAGGTCTTCCGCTGCACGGTAGGAACGATTGCGGAGACAGCGGCGGCCAATAATGTGAAGAATCTGGCCCTGATCACGGTAGGCGGGTTCTTGGGTTCAGCTTATGAACGCAGCGAACTGTATAACCCGACCTTTGAGACCGGGTTCCGCAAGGCAGACGCCAGCAAGCTTCAGATCAAACCGGTAAGCAAAACCCATCACAAGCCTGTTAAATAAAGCAAACGATAATTTGAAAGATCCGTTGCGGCGTCGCAGCTGCCGGGCAGGAGCGCGGGACTGCAGCATAACAGGCTGAACATCGTCAGTAATCTGAAATGCAGGCGTGCCAGTGCTTGCATTTATAGACAGCGAATCTGGTAACTATTATGAATGCAATTATATTTTCTTTTACCCGGAATGGGGCTGCCATCAGTGTAAAGCTGCAAAATTATCTTAATACCTGCGGGTTTGAAACCGGTATCTTTACCACGAAACGCTACCGGATGATGGATCCTGCATTAAAAGAGATCCGGCCTTCCTTACAGGAAATGTGCAGGGATGCCTTTTCCAAATGCCGACTGGTAGTCTTTATCGGGGCGACAGGCATTGCTATCCGCAGCATTGCCCCCTATCTGAAAAGCAAAACCAAAGATCCGGCTGTCATTTCTATTGATGAGCGGGGTAAATTTGTCATTCCGTTGCTTTCCGGGCATATTGGCGGCGCCAACAATCTGGCTTCCGGCATCGCCTCATTTTTAAAAGCCATTCCTGTTATAACCACGGCAACGGATGTGAACGGATTGTTTGCGGTGGATGAATGGGCCGCAAGAAATAATATGGCCATCTTTAATATGGCCGGAGCGAAAACCTTCGCGTCCTGTCTTGTAGATTGTAAAAAGGTGGGTGTAAAGAGCGACTTCCCGATTACAGGCCCGCTGCCTGAAGGCCTGGTCCTTGCAGATGAAGGCCCGGTCGGAATGGCGATTACGTTGCGTAAAACAGTACAGCCCTTTGTGGAAACGGTTGTATTGTGTCCGCGGATCCTGCATCTTGGAATCGGATGCCGGAAAGGCGCTTCTATGGAAAAGATAGAAGAACTGGCGACACAGGAAATGGCGCGGCTCCGTTTTCCCCTTAACGCGGTCCGGGGCATTGCGTCTATTGATGTAAAAAAGGATGAGCCCGGGCTGCTGGCATTTGCGGAAGAATACGCGTTGCCGATCCGTTTTTATACGGCGGAAGAACTGAACGCGGTGGAAGGGGACTTCACGCCTTCGGCTTTTGTAGCAAAAACGGTGGGCGTGGATAATGTCTGTGAAAGAGCCGCCGTGTTGGACAGTAAAGGCGGTCGGCTTCTTTTACATAAGACGAGTAAGAACGGCGTGACTCTGGCCATTGCGGCGGAGGATTTTACCGTTGATTTTACTGTACAGCCGCAGATGATGCGGCAAAAGAAACAGAAACCGGTTTAAAAACCGAAATTACTTTTTGAAATGAAACTGCGATTCGATTGGCATTGAAATACAAAATGGTTAAAGGAGCAAAACAATGACGGCAAAGATCTTTGTGGTAAGTCTGGGACCCGGCGGTCGGGAACAGATGACGGAACGCGCAATCAAAGCGCTGGAATCCTGCGATGTGATCACCGGATATAATGTGTATGTGAATCTGATCAAAGATGAATTTCCGGGAAAGAAGTTTGTTTCCAATGGAATGCGTAAAGAAGTGGACCGTTGTAAGGCCACGCTGGACGAAGCGTTAAAAGGGCAGACAGTAGCCATTATCAGCAGCGGGGATGCGGGCGTGTACGGTATGGCCGGCATCATGTGCCAGGTAGCTGCCGATCATCCGGAAGTGGACATTGAGGTGGTGCCGGGTGTTACCGCTGCCTGCTCCGGTGCGGCCCTTCTGGGAGCTCCGCTGATCTGCGACTTTTGCCTCATTTCGTTAAGCGACCTGCTGACGCCGTGGGAGAAGATTGAGAAGCGGCTGGACTGCGCTTCCCAGGCGGATTTCTGCATCGCGCTCTATAATCCCAGAAGCCATAAGCGCAAGGATTATCTGAAAAAGGCCTGCGATATCATGCTGAAAAACCAGAACGGGGATGTTCCCTGCGGGATTGTGCATAATATCGGACGGGAAGGCGAGTCTTACGAACTGACGACGCTGAAAGAGCTGGGCGATAATGAAAATGTGGATATGTTCTCCACGGTAATTATCGGAAATTCCCAGAGCAAAGTAATCAATGGACGGATCGTCACACCCCGGGGTTATCATTTATGACGCGAAAAGTCTGGCTCATTGCCGGAACCATAGAAGGAAGAAAAATAGCTGACGCATTGGCTGCCATGCAGGTAGATGTTTATGTCTCCGTTGCTACGGCATACGGTGCGTCTTTGTATCCTGAAGACCCGCACATCCATGTGCAGGTGAAACGGATGACGCTGGAGGACATGATTCAGTTCCTGCAGGAGGTGCAGCCCGATCTGGTGCTAGATTCCTCCCACCCGTATGCGGTGGTGGTGACAGAGACCGTGCAGGAAGCCTGTCGGTTGGCCGGTTATCCCTATAAACGGATGCTGCGGCCTGCCAGTCCGCATCCGGACTGTATCTCTGTAAAGGATTTCCCGGAAGCCATAGAGTTTTTAAGCGCCACGGAAGGCCCCATCTTTTTAACGACAGGAAGCAAAAACCTGAAAGATTTCACGAAATTGCCGGATTATGCGGAACGGATCACCTGCCGGATCCTGCCCTTGCGCGACTCCCTGGATAATGCGCTGACGCTGGGATATAAACCGGGACAGATTATCTGTATGCAGGGGCCTTTTGACAAAGCGCTGAACGTCGCCATGTTCCGCCGTTGCGGCGCGAAATACATCGTGTCCAAGGATTCCGGAACAGCCGGCGGCTTTGCCGATAAACTGGAGGCAGCCGCGGAAGTCGGAGCCCGTCTTATACTGATTGACCGGAACCCCGAAACAGGCGAAGATCTGGAACAGGTTCTGGCAGAGTTAAATGCTACATTCGGAAACGAAGATCATAAGGAGTCTGACCATGCTGAAAGTTAATGTAATCGGAATCGGTCCCGGCAATCCCGATCTGTTGACAGGCGAAGCCAAAAAGGCCATTGCGGAAAGTACGATCCTGGCGGGAGACAGGCGGATGGTCGCACAGTTCGGGGAAGGCAAACGAGTCTATCCTACTATAAAACTGTCCGAACTGGCAGAAGTTGCCGCTTCTGCGGATGCGCAAAAGGACATACTGGGGATTCTGGTTTCCGGTGACGTGGGCTTTTTCAGCCTGGCAAAGACCATTGCGGGAAAGCTGCCGGAGTGCGAGGTAAAACGGTACTGCGGGATCAGCAGCCTGGTCTATTTTGCATCTAAATTGCAAATGTCATGGGATGACGCGAAAATTATCAGCATGCACGGGCGTAAACAGAATCTGATCGCCGCCGTACTGCAACACACAAAGGTGTTTTCCCTGACAGGGGGAGATAACTCTCCCCAGGCGCTGTGCCGACAGCTTTGCAATCAGGGACTGGGAGAGGTCATGGTCCATGTGGGATCCAATCTTTCCTATCCGGAAGAAGAGATTGTGTCCGGTACTGCCGCAGAGATTGCGGAAGGAAACTTTCCTTCCTTATCTGTTATGATGATCCTGAACGAAAAGGCCGGCGGCCCGTTAAAGCAGGCGGTCCATGGCCTGGACGACGGACTGTTTCTGCGGGGTAAAGCTCCCATGACCAAGCAGGAAATTCGCGCCGTATCCATTTCGAAACTGCAGCCGAGACCTGACGATACGATTTTTGACATCGGCGCCGGTACCGGTTCCTGTTCCGTGGAACTGGCGTTGCAGGCGCCGCTGGGAAAACTGTACGCGTTTGAAATGAAAGAAGACGCGCTGGAACTGCTGCAATTAAATAAGGAAAGATTCCACTGTGACAACATGGAGATCTTAGCAGGGGAAGCTTCTGAAAAGATTCGGGAGATGCCTGTCCCGGACTGCGTCTTTATAGGCGGCAGCAGCGGAAACATGGCAAAAATGCTGGATATTTTATACGAAAAGAATCCGGAATGCCGGATCGTCATGAATGTGATAGCGCTGGAAACCCTCTGTGCTGTTGTAGAATATTATAAAAACAGGCCGGAATTTGAACTGGATGTTGTCAATATCGCATCTGCCTATAATAAGAAATTAGGAAGATATAATTTAATGATGGCGCAGAATCCGATTTATATAATCACTGCGATAAAAAAGGAGAAATGATGACTGGAACCGTCAGTCTGGAAATACCGCGCCTGCTGTTTGCAGCGCCCCAGAGCGGAAGCGGAAAGACTACCGTGGTGTGCGCTGTGTTGCGCGCTCTTTTAGATAAAAAGTTCCGGGTAGCCGCATTCAAGAGCGGCCCCGATTACATCGATCCTATGTTCCACACCCGGGTCATCGGGGCCAAGTCAAGGAATCTGGATCTGTTCCTGACGGGCGCCGATAATGTGAAGCGGCTGTTCGCCAGAAACACAAATGCCTGCGATGTGGCCGTTCTGGAAGGGGCCATGGGCTTTTACGACGGCATGGGACGGACCACGGATGCAAGCGCATACGATCTGGCCCGTACCGTGAAAGCGCCGGTCGTACTGATCATCAACGGAAAAGGCGCGGCGGTATCCATGGCCGCGCTTATCAAAGGCTTTAAAGAATTCCGAAATGATAGCAATATACAGGGCGTCATCCTGAACAATGTAAAAAAGATGACGTACCTTTTTTATAAAGATGTTATTGAAAAAGAAACAGGCGTTAAGGTCTACGGGTATTTTCCCCATTTGCCGGAATGTAATCTGGAAAGCCGTCACCTTGGCCTGGTTACCGCCGGAGAGATTGGGACGCTGGAAGCCATTGTGGACCGTCTGGCGGAGCAGGCGGCGGAGTCCGTCGATCTGGAAGGCCTGATGAAGCTGGCCGGTACGGCGGAGCCGCTTCCATATGAACCGTTGGAAATTTCGCCGCTGGGCCATGTAAAAATTGCCGTTGCGCAGGACAAAGCATTCTGTTTTTATTATCAGGATTCGCTGGATCTTCTGACGCTTCTGGGCGCGGAAATTATTCCGTTCAGCCCGCTGGCGGACCGGCATCTTCCGGATTGCGACGGCCTGTTCCTCGGAGGAGGATACCCCGAATTATATGCCGCGCAGTTAAGTGAAAACGAAACGCTCCGTGCGGAGATCCGGGAAAAGCTGCAGCAGGGGCTTCCCTGTTATGCGGAATGCGGCGGCTTCATGTACCTGATGGAAGGATATCGGGACAGGGATGCGACCTATCCGTGGGTTGGCGCCGTAAAAGGAACCTGTTGGATGACAGATAAACTGGTGCGCTTCGGCTATGTGAACATGACCGCCAGTGTGGATAATGTATTATGTAAGGCAGGGGATTCGATCCATGCTCATGAGTTCCATTATTCCGACAGCAATCAGAACGGGTCTTCGTTTATGGCGACCAAAGCCGGAAAATCCACTGCATGGCCGGCCGCGCAGGCGAATGAAACCTTATACGCGGGTTATCCGCACCTGCATCTGTGGGGGAATATCCGTTTTGCTGAGAATTTTGTAACAGCCTGCGTCCGGTATAAGGAAGAAACGGCGGTGTTTTTTTCATGATGTTATTGGGTGCCATAGTCTGCGGCTTTTTGCTGGATCTGGCCATTGGCGATCCGCATGGGTGGCCGCACCCGATCATTTTGATCGGGAACCTGATCGGATGGCTGGAAAAGAAAGTGCGGGCCGCGTGCGGTACGGATCCGGACAAACTGTTGCGGGGCGGATTCCTGCTGGTCCTGATTGTCTGCGTCCTGTCATTTTCGGTTCCGTTTGTTATTTTGCGCGTTGCAGAAAACGTGCATACCTGGCTTCGTTTTGTACTGGAGACAGTCATGTGCTATCAGATTTTCTGCACCCGTTCTTTACGGGACGAAAGCATGAAAGTCTATGACGCGCTGGAAACCGGCGATCTGCCGCTGGGACGGAAGATGCTGTCCTGGATCGTCGGGCGGGATACAGCGGAACTTTCCGAGGAAGAAGTAGTCAAAGGCGCGGTGGAAACCATTGCGGAAAATACCGCGGACGGGATCCTGGCGCCTATGCTTTACATGTTTATCGGCGGCGCCCCGCTGGCTTTTCTGTATAAAGGCATCAACACCATGGACAGCATGATCGGCTACCGGGACGAAAAATACCTGTACATTGGACGGTATGCCGCCAGGCTGGACGATCTGGCGAATTTCATTCCGGCGCGCCTTTGCGCGTTTTATATGATGGCGGCCAGCTTTTTTACCGGGCTGGACACAAAAAATGCCTGGAAGATATTCTGGCGGGACCGCTATCATCACCTGAGCCCGAACTCTGCCCAGACGGAATCGGTGGCGGCCGGCGCGCTGCACCTGATGCTGGGCGGCGACCACTACTATTTCGGCAAGCTGGTCCACAAAGAAACCATCGGCGACGATCTGCAGAAGGCGGCGCCGCTGCATATAAAGCAGATGAACCTGCTCATGTATTTTACATCTATCACAGGGCTGCTTGGATTCAGCCTGTTACGGGCCATCCGTCTGCTGGCGGCGGGGTAACTGGCAGTTTCTTTTGCGTCCTCTTTCTGATATAATTTAAAGAATCACTGGTGATTTACGCAAAACGACAGTTACGGACCGTTTCGGAGACAGATACGGGACCGGAAAGGAGTGCGGCCATGTATCAATATGTCCATGGCGGAGATATTTACAGCGATCCTGCGCTGCAACACAATAAAAAACTGCTGGATTATTCCGCAAACATAAACCCTCTGGGAATTCCCGACGGCGTGCGGGAAGCGCTGAAGAGGACGGTTGCCCGCTGCGTCAATTATCCTGACCCCTTTTGCAGGGAGCTGCGGGTGAAGCTAGGACAGTTTCTGGATTTGCCGGCTGATATGATTTATTGCGGAAACGGAGCGGCAGACGTACTGTTCCGTATTATGACGGCCCTGCGGCCCAAACGCACCCTGGTCCTGGCTCCCACCTTTGCCGATTATGAAAAGGCGGCGGCGGTGGCCGGAAGTAAAATAGACTATTTTGTATTGCAGGAAGAGGATAACTTCAATGTACCTGTTTCCATTTTAAAAGCGATTACAAAGCGGACGGAGATGGTGGTCTTATGTAACCCCAACAACCCGACCGGGAAGCTGATGAACCGCGATCTGCTGCAGACGGTCCTGCTGCATTGCGAAAGCATGCATATCCCCCTGTTGCTGGACGAATGTTTTATGGATTTTGTAAAAGATAAAGAAAAATACACCATGATCGACCAGCTGCAGGAACATAAGAACCTGATCATCCTGAAAGCCTTTACCAAAACTTTCGCCATTCCCGGGGTCCGGCTGGGTTATTGCCTGTCGGCCGACCACGCGCTTATTGAAAAGCTGTATGCCAGCGGGCAGGACTGGAACGTGTCCGGACTGGCGCAGGCTGCTGGCATCGCGGCGCTGGATGAGACAGAATATCTGGATGAAAGCCGCAGGCTGATCGGGGAAGAACGGCTCTATCTGGAATCCCAGCTGCGACTGATCGGGCTGAAAGTGTTTGAAGGAACTTCAAATTATATATTCATGAAATCAGAGCGGAACTTTCCCTGGGCCGAGAAACTGAAAGAGCATCACATCCTGATCCGGGACTGTTCCAACTATCGCGGACTGACGGAAGGCTACTTCAGGATCGCCGTAAAGACCCGCAAGGATAACCGCAGGTTGATAAAGACAATGAAGGAATTTGTGAAGTATGCGATCTTTGATTATATTAATTGACGGTCTGGGCGACGACCCGATTCCCGCGTGGAACGGGCAGACTCCCTTTTCCCGGGCGTTTCATCCCCAGATGGACCGTCTGATACAAAAGGGACTCCTTTCCCGGATCAGCATCTGTGAAAACGATGTGGCGCCAGGAAGCCTGACCTGCATTTTACGCCTTTTGGGCGTACCGAAAGAACGGTTCCCGGAAAACCGGGCGTATCTGGAACTGCTGGCCCAGAACCGGGATGTCTCTGAATACGAAATGGTGCTGCGCTGCAATGTCATATCCCAGGACAGCGGCGGAAGGCTGATATCGTTTAACGGGATGGGGCTTTCCTCCAAAGAGATGGAAACCATGTCGCGCCAGTTCAGTTCGCTGACGCCGGAGATCGAATTCATCCATCTGTCGGACTACCGTAACCTGCTGGTGATGAACCGGAATGAAAAGGTGCTGAAGATCCAGACGGCTCCTCCGCATGAGAGCATGGGGATGCAGGTGAACGAACTGCTGGCAGAACTGAAAGCGTCTTCGCTGGAAATGCGGCTGTTCATGCAGGAGTCGGATAGAATTTTAAAACAATATAACCGCAATGATATGGCGTACCGACTGTATCCCTGGGGGGCTTCCTGCCGCACGGAGATGCCGTCTTTTGAAGAACTGAACGGGATCCGGGGCGCGCTGGTCTGCCAGACGGAAATCGTGCGGGGCATTGGCAAGGCGTTGCGCATGGAAGTGCCGGAGCTTTCCTACTGTACCGCGGATACGGATACCAACATAAGGGAAAAACTGGCAGTTACCAGACGCATGTTGGAAACGTATCCCTTTGTGATGACCCACTTTAACGGGACCGATGAAGCGGCTCACCGTCACGACTATGAAGGCAAAGCAGATTTTATCTCCCGTATTGACAGGGAGTTCCTGGAGCCGCTGTTGGATAAGGCGGAAGAACCGCTGCGCATCATAATCTGCGGCGATCATGTGACCAGCAGCGTCACGGGAAAGCACACGCGGGGAAAAGGGCCGGTCATTGCAGCCGAAACAAACGGCAACGGTCATTTTGTACAGCAAATATTGAACTATAAAGATATTGTTAATTTTCTGATGAAAGAGAGTGACTGAGATGGCGAAAGCAATCATGATACAGGGGACTATGTCCAATGCCGGAAAGAGCCTGGTGACCGCGGCCCTGTGCCGTATTTTCCATCAGGATGGCAAAAGGGTGAACCCCTTCAAGTCCCAGAACATGGCATTGAATTCCTTTATTACCGAGGAAGGCGCAGAAATGGGTCGGGCCCAGGTAGTACAGGCGGAAGCCGCCGGGGTAAAACCCAGCGTCCTGATGAATCCGATTTTGCTGAAACCCACCAGCGACAGCGGATCCCAGGTCATCGTGAACGGAGAAGCGGTGGGAACGATGCCTGCGGCGGAATATTACAAATTCAAGACCAAGCTGATCCCCGATATCATGAAAGCCTATGATACCCTGGCGGAGCGAAGCGATATCATGGTCATCGAAGGCGCCGGCAGTCCGGCGGAGATCAACCTGAAAGCCCAGGACATTGTCAACATGGGAATGGCCCGCATGGCCAAGTCTCCGGTGCTGCTGGTGGCGGACATCGACCGGGGCGGCGTGTTCGCTTCCATTTACGGGACGCTGATGCTGCTGGAACCGGAAGAGCGGGCGATGGTGAAAGGCGTCATCATCAACAAATTCCGCGGGGACGTAAACATCTTAAAACCCGGATTGGATATGCTGGAAGAAAAGACCGGCATCCCGGTGATCGGTGTCCTGCCGATGCTGCAGGTGGATATTGAAGACGAGGACAGCCTGTCTGAACGGCTGACACAGACACGGGACAACAATGCGCTCATCGATATTGCAGTCATCCGTTTGCCGCGGATGTCCAACTATACGGACTTTAATGTGTTTGAATTAATCGAAGGCGTATCGGTCCGCTATGTAAAAAATACGGAAGAGCTTGGCAATCCGGATATGATCGTCCTGCCCGGCACCAAGAACACCATTGACGATCTGAAATGGATGCGCCAGAACGGACTGGAAACCGCCGTGCTGCATAAAGCCAATAACGGAACCGTAGTGTTCGGTATCTGCGGCGGCTATCAGATGCTGGGCCGCAGCCTGTCGGATCCCTTTGGCTATGACAGCGGTCATGCAGGCAGCGTGACCACCGGTATGGCGCTGCTGAACACAGAGACGGAATTTGTGGAAAATAAACGGACGATCCAGATGAAAGGCCGGTTTAAACGGGTAGAAGGTATCTTCTCCGGGTTAAGCGGCATGGAATTTTACGGCTATGAGATCCACAGCGGCATTACCACGCTGGATGAGAGCAAAGCCCTGAACCTGGTGGAGCCCATCAACGAAAAGGCGGAAGCCTTTGCAGAAGGAAGCCAGACGGTGCGCGGCGGCATGAATGTGTACGGCACATACATTCACGGCATCTTTGACGGCGAAGGCATCGCAGCAAAGATCGTGGAAGCGCTGCTGGCGAAAAAGGGCCTGACCATGGAAGATGTGAAAGTCATTGATTATAAGCAGTATAAGCAGCAGCAGTACGATCTGCTGGCGCAGAGCGTGCGCGAAAATCTGGACATGGATAAAGTTTATGAAATTGTGGAAAAAGGACTGGAAGCGTAAGAGAATATCTTCCGGGACCCGACTGACAGTACAGTGAACAGGGATAAAACGATGGACAAAGAGAAACTGGGACTGATCCATATTTATACAGGCGACGGCAAAGGAAAGACCACGGCGGCCATGGGGCTGATCCTGCGGGCCAGCGGACGGGGCCTGAAGGTCATCCTGGGCCAGTTCTTAAAAGGCCGGGAGACCGGGGAGCTGAAAACACTGGCGCTGCTTCCGGGCGTGCAGGTGTTTCGGGGCAAGCCGATGATGAAGTTTTCCTTTCAGATGAGCGAAGAAGAAAAGGCGGACGTGCTGCAGGCCCATAACGCGTTCCTGCAGGAACTGGCCCGCCGCTGCGAGGAAGAACAGACCGATCTGCTGGTGCTGGATGAAGTGATCGGCGCCTGCGGCACGCGGCTGCTGGATGAAAAACAGCTGATCCGTTTCCTGCAACAGAAGCCGGCGCATCTGGAAGTGGTGATGACAGGACGCAACCCGTCGCCGGAACTGCTGGAATTGGCGGATTATGTTTCCGAAGTCTGCAAGCGGAAACATCCCTTTGACAAGGGGATACCGGCGCGGGAAGGAATAGAAAAATAAGAAGACGGACGCCTGCGGCTGCTCAGGCTGCGGAAAACAAAACGAACGGACAGGAGATTTTGAAAAAGGAGGTTTTAGTATGAATCTGGAAAACGTACTGCCGATGGATATTGAAAAGCGCAGTTTTGAAATTATCACGGAAGAGCTGGGACAGCTGAAACTGGATCCGGACAAGGAAAGCATCATCAAACGCTGCATCCACACTGCCGCCGATTTTGACTACGCGCGGACGCTGCGGTTCAGCAAAAACGTGGTGGAAGACACCCTGCGCATTATGAAGCAGGGCGGGTTCACCATCGTGACCGATACGAAGATGGCCTGCGTGGGAATCAATAAAGCGGCGCTGGCGAAACTGAATGGGGAAGCCGTGTGCTTTATGAGCGACCCGGATGTGGCGGCCCGCGCCAAAGAAGCGGGAAGCACCCGGGCGGCGGCCTGCATGGAAAAGGCAGCCACCCTGCAAGGTCCTGTCATCATTGCCGTGGGCAACGCCCCCACCGCGCTGGTGCGGCTGGATGAACTGATCAAAGAAGGAAAAATAAAACCGGCGCTGGTCATCGGCGTGCCGGTTGGATTTGTAAATGTGGTGCAGTCCAAAGAGATCATCATGGCCAGCGGGGCGCCGTACATTGTGGCGGTTGGCCGCAAGGGCGGAAGCAACCTGACGTTCCACAC